>JBDHTS010000036.1:0-21268 GCA_039808845.1 Alphaproteobacteria bacterium
GTTCTGCACATGGCCGACCGCCTCGCGAAACTGGCCGAAATTGGAGGTTTCAGCAGCCGTGATGTTCAGGGAGGCGCCCTGCTGCCTGATCTGCAGCCTGGGATAAAGCTCGGTCAGGGTTTCAGCGAACTTCTTGAGTTCGTCCTGCGAGACCGGCACGTCGCGAATGGCCGGCACAGAGGGCTTGAGCGCTTCGGTCTCCCGCAGCTCGGCGCGGAGTTCCGTCAGCTTTTTGCTTTCCACCGTGGCATACAGGCCTATCGCCGCGCCGACCGCCCAGGCGATCCCGGCCGCCATCAATGCGGACTGTCCCACATTCTGAGGCAATTGTTCGAGAAAGGCATTGAGGTCGCCCGCCGATTTAGCGCTGGTGTACTTCTTGAGAGACCGCCAGTCGAATGATTTGAAATTCATGGCCATAAGATCACCTGGTCCCCGAAATCCTGACACGTCCGTCTTTTTCGAGAGTCGGCTTGACCTCGCAGCCCGCAAGAGCGCCTGTGCATCCCTTGAAGGCCGGATCGACCAGCGCTTCCCAGGAAACCTTGCCCTTATCGACCCTGTATACAACCAGAGTCCCCTGGATCTTGACCAGGGAATCCAGCAATTCCTGTATGCGCACCATGTGCTTGATCGTATCGCTTTGCAGGGCATTATAGGCTTGGACCATCAGGTCCGACGACAGGCGGTCCGTCTCCGAATGAACCTTGGCCAGATCGCGCCGGACCATATTCGTCGCGGCAAACTGGAAGAAGATGACCAGGATGGCGATGAGGTTGATCAGGAGGCCGCTGTAAAGCAGCATCATCGCGGTTGCCCGGGACAGTTTCTCCGTCCGAAGCTGGCGGTTGTGCCAGGGCACGACGTTCGCCACATCCGGATTGATCGTCACGAAATTGGCGTCCATGCTCTGAATTCGCGGCAGCAGGGTCCTCGACGCGCCCAGAAACACCTGCATGCGCCCGGTCTCCGGGTCCCAGCGCAGGGCGGAAGCCATGCCTTCCTGCTCATAGAGATAGACGGTCTCGCGGTCCCAGTATTCACTGTTTTTCGGCAGCGCCGCAGCCATGGGGCACCAGCTGTCCGGGTTGGACGCCAGGGCCGACGAAGGGCATGCCAGATACCAGCAGCGCCCTTCATCGACCGTATAGGCATAATGCACCCGTTCCGTGCCGCATGCCTGGGACGCGGCGTTCCATACCGCCTCATCTTCCATCCCCGGCACGTGCGGGATAGACCCGCCGATCAGTTCGGCGGGCAGATAAGGATATAGATCCGAACGGAAATCTTTCGTTTCGCCTGCAATATAGTCGGACATCCCCGGCTTCAGCCGCGGTTTCTCGGCTGGCGTTTCCGTCAAGCCGGCTTTGGCCGCGACAAGCTTGTTCTTTGACAACAGCGCCAAATTACATGCTCCCCTTCATTACATCGCCCATCATGCTGTCAAGGCTCATGTTCATGACCGTCAGGGCGTAGATCGCGCTGCCGAAAGCGATGACAAGGAAGACGCCGGTCAGCAAAAAAGCCACCCATACGATCAGTTTATGCTTGGTTCGCGCCGAATCGGAACGCATTTCGGCAATAGACTCCAATACTGTAGCAACTTGCGCCAGATCGGACAAGCTGGCCAGTTCCAGACGTTCGCTGCGGTTCAGCGGCGCGCGGTCCAGGGCCGCCCCCAGCAGAACCCCGCGCCCCAGTTCATGCCCGGCCTCATGCCAGTAACGGGAGACTTCGGGGACGCTTGTCGCTTCGGAAGACTGGCGCAGGGCGTCGTTGATCGGCACCATGCCGCGCAGCATCCGCGCCGCCGCCATCATCGAATCCGCGAATCCCAGGTCGCGCAGATAAGCCCCGATCAGGGGAATTTTCCGCACGATGCGGGCCGTGGGCCAGTCGGTTTTCCCCTTGTTGATCCAGAAAGAGGCGATCGCCCAGGCCATGAAAACCCCGGAGCCGAAGGAGAGCAAAATCAGGCCGTTCCACAGGAGTTCGAGATTATTGACCACGCGCGTGTAATGTTCCAGCTGATCCGGTTCCTTGGGCGGATTGTTGCGGAACCAGTTCAGGATCATGCCTTTGCCCCAGAAAAGGGATTGCACGATCGAAATCACATCAAAGCCCAGCCACGCCATCGTGCCTCCGATGGCCCGGACGTTCTTGCGTTTCTGGGTGATCGACTGGATGGCATGCGGAATGCCTTCCTGAAGACGGTTGGCGCGCTCGCTGGCCGCCAGAATGGCGATGGTGCCGTGGTCGAAAATGCGGAGGGATTTCAAGGCGTCGATCACGCCAAGGCCCCGAGCCAAGGCTTCACGCGCCGGCGCAAGGATGTTCTGGCGCATCGGATTGGTTTCGGCCTGGATGATCCGCCACAGCGCAACGCCGGGCGACGTCGCCGTCGAACGGAACTGGATGCCGCGCAGAAGCTGCACCTGCCACCATGTCGAGCGCGCCAGCAACCGTTCCACCGGCGAACGTTCATGAGCGCGAATCGACAGGACATATCCGCCGTTTTTGCTGATGGCGTTACGTACGTCCTCAACGGACGGCAAATAAAAAGACTCTATAACCGTCTTCGCGCCGCGCTTTGAGTCATAGGCTACCTCCGCGATCCACTGTTGCATGGCGTCATTCCTCCAGATAGGAGATGGCCGCCTTGGGATCGACCAGGCCGCTCAGCACGAGATCCACCAGACCTTCGCGCCTGGTATGGAAAACAACGCCTTCCTGGCCGCGGATGGCGTTGACGTTTTTCATCAGCGATTCATAAATCTCGTTTCTATCGCCGGGACCCAACATGATCATGATGGCATCCAGCAGAAGCGTCCGGCCCGTGATGCCCGTGCGGTTGCACAGATCGCACCCGCTGGTGTTGTGCCAGCGGATGTCGGATTCCGGGGAGATATCGAGTTCCTCAATCTCGTGGGATTCCAGATTATCGGCCGCTTTTCCCTTATGAGCGCATCCCTGGCACAGCGTCCGGACGAGGCGCTGGTTCATGATCGCCTTAACCTGTTGCGCCAGTGTATAGGTCGAGGACCGTTCGCGTTCGTGCGGCATCAGGGAGCGCAGGCGCTCGAACGTCTGCAGGGCGGTATCGGCGTGAATGGTCGAGATCACCGTGTGACCGGATTCGGCCGCGCGCAACGCTGTTTCCACCGTATCCCCGTCCCGCATCTCGCCGATGACGATGTAATCGGGATCATGACGCATGGCGGCGCGGATGAGGTCCGAGAAAGCCCCTCCGGCAACGCCGGGGCGCACCTGCCACTGTGTGGCGTAGCGCAGTTCATATTCGATCGGATCCTCGATGGTCAGAACGTGACGGCGGCGGCGGTCGATCTGCTGCACGCACGCGTAAAGGGTTGTCGTTTTACCGGAGCCGGTGGGGCCGGACAGAAGAATAAGTCCGCCACCGCCCTTGATTTCCGGCGACAGAAGATGCGTCAGGTGATCTGCAACGTCCTGGTGACGGCGAAAGAGATCGTCAAAACCTTTCAGTGACGCGCGGTCGAGCAGACGAAGAGTCAGTTTCTCGCCTTCCTGCGCCTGCGGGCCCGCGGCTACCCGGACGTCGATATTCCGACCCTGCCAGGAAAATCCGAAGCGTCCGTCTTTCGGCGTCGTCTTGTCGCCGAAATTCAACCCGGCATCGCGTTTCAGAAGCGTCGTCAGACGGGCCATCGCCTCCGGCGGCAGCAGGTGCATCGGCACCAGGTCTCCGTCGATGCGGTATTTGATCCAGTTGGGCGAGTCTTCATTGTTATCCTGCAACAGGTGAATATCCGATGCGCGCAGTTGCAGCGCCTCGGCCATCATGTCGTTCTGGAACCGGTTGAGCAGAAGGCCGTTATCGACGTCGGCCAGCCACTGCGCGAGAGTCTTTTCCGATCGGTCGGCGGACAGGTCGTGCACCGATCGGAGTGTTTCCAGCAGCTCGGCGCGGTCCCAGACCTCGACATCCACCCGCTCGACGTTCAGGCCGGAACGGCGCGCCGTGGAGATCAGCGCGTTGATCTGGCGGTCGTTCATTTCATGCAGCGGCGCGATGCGAAGCGCCCCGTCCTGCAATCCGATGAGGTGTATGGACATCGGCAGCCAGGACTGGACGGGCAGGATGCCGCGCAGCTGGTCGCCCGTCGCGCGGTCGCGGACGCCTTCATCCTCGGTCTGGGCGACGCCGCCCGCACCTGCCATATCCAGCATTTGTTCCGTGGAACGCGTCACGCCCTGCTCCAGCAGCAGCGACCGCTCCTTTTGAATCATGTCGAGATAACGTTCCCGCCCTTCCCGCGCCCGCAGCTTCCTGCGGTCCATCCATTGGCGGCGCTCCACCCCGTCGGGCGGCATGCCTGACGCACGGCGGCGGTCGCCCTGACGGCGGCTATCGCTGTCGGGGACGGACGGATCGGAATCGCCCGGTGTCGGCTGATGGATGTCGCTCATATTTTAAAGACAATCAGGTTCGTTCAGTTCGTAGCCGGTGCAGCAGCCGGAGCAGGCGCTGGCGCGGACGCGCCGTTTTCTCCGCTGTTGCCACCTGATTGTCCGGTAACACGGTTAACAGAAGATAAAGAACGGTCAAAAAGAAGCAAAACCTTGTCCCGGCCGTTCTGGAACTCGACCCCGCTGGGCCGGATGCTGACATTCCATAAGAATCCGCCAATCACCACTTCCTGCCCACCGAAGACGATCCGGCTGCCGCCGGGCCCTGTGATGATCGCGCGGGAAGGAGAATGGGACGTTACGACAAATCCATCCAGGACGCTCGCCGGATCGACGCTGTTGTCCCGCTGAACGATAGAGACGTCATGCGTCGATTCCTTGTCTCCGGGCATCAATGTCGCCGTCTGATCCCCTGTCCCCAGGCGGACGGCTTTCGAATCCTGGCTGATGATGCCCGTTGCCGAGCCACGCACGGGGAGGACCAGGACTCCCCGCGCGCCGTCATGAGCAATCTGCACATCGTCAATGACGCTCCCCTGCCTGACGGGCGACCAAGCGATCGTCAGCGGGCAGGCATCCACCGGCTCAAGGACCATGTCGGGAGCGCAGCCGCTTTTAGCGATGCTGAGACCATTGTCGGCGCTGGCCAGCTGGATGCCCTTGATGTGAACCGCCGCATCGCCGACATTGACGAGAGATACGGTAATCGCGGAGGTCGTGCCGATGCCCTGCCCGAAATCGACGATGTCCTGGGATGCAACCAGCAAGCCTTTCCCTGGAACGGCTTTTGGAAACAGATCGGCCTTTTCAGTCTCTTCAGGCTCAAAGACCCCTTGTAGGGGAATGCTGGCCACACTTGTCGGGCCGCTGTGCTCGATCAGCAGGACGCCGGACGAATCCCCGGCGAGAACAGGCGACCACGTCACGGTGACGATACAAGCCTGCCCCAGTTCCAAGCGTTCGCAATCGGTCTTCAGGGAATATCCCGCCTGCTCTGCCGCCTCGATATAGACGGCGCGGATGTCCAGCGCCTCGGACGTCGTGTTGCGGAGGACAATCCCCTTGACGACGGACTGGCTGCTCTTGATCGTGCCGAATTTCAGCTCGGCGGGAATGGCCTCGATATCGGAAACGAAATTGTCTTCCGCTTCGGCGTTGCCTTCAACCTTGCCGTTGATCGTGGCCGTGGCCAGCCGCGCCCGCCCGCTGTGGCGCATGATCAACTCAGCCCTCCAGTCTCCCTGGCTCAGCCCCTTGACCGACACGGAAATCGCACAGACCCCGCCGGGCGGCAACGGTTCCTGCGCGCACTGGTTCAGCGCGACGGTCGCCGAAACCGTTGAAGCCGGATAAATCTGGATTGCGCCTGTCGTCACCGGCTGGCCGCTATCGTTGCGGAAGAGAACGACGACCTGCGTCGTGGACCCGATACTGACCGTGCCGCCATCGACGATCGGCGACGTCGGCACAAGGTCACCGCCTCCGGTCGCTCCCGTGCGGATATTCGCCGAAGGATCATCGAATGCGCTCCCCTGGGCAAAGGCGACCGGAGAATGGCAGAGAAGCAGCAGCACGGACAAAGCCATCCCCAGCCTGCGGGAGAAGCTGGAAAACATTCTGGCTCTGTCGTGTCCTGTATCGATCATGGCATCAAGGCGAAGCGGCAGCGCCGCCCGGGTTAAGGGCATCCGAGGACAAGGTTCCCATCGGCAGTGTATCGGAGGCTGGCTGGCTGGCGGCGGGCGCAAGCTTCTTCGGCTCTTCCGCCAGAGGCGCGAAATCATACTGGAACGACTTGTCCTGAACAGGATGCCCGCGCACGGCGTTATAATACTCCTTTTCCGTCGGGCTGGTAAAGACGATCACGCGAGGGCGCAGCAGGAAAACCAGTTCAAGGTTTTCCGTGGTCCCCGTGCGGGTGGAGGGCAGAAGCGGCTTCATGAACCCGACGCCCTGGGTGCTGAAATCGTCGTTTTCGCGCACCAGTCCGGCGATCAGCAGCGAATCGCCGGGACGGACGCGCACTTCCGTGGTCAGTTCGCGCTCGGTGGTTTTCGGCAATTGGACCGTCGTCTGCCCGCCACCACCCGACGTGAAATCGAAATCCTCGATATCGGAGACATCGGAAAGATTAATTTCAATATTGGCGTAAACGGTCGCGTTATCCCACGCGCTGCCGATCTTGAGCGTGAAGCCGGTATCGACGGAACTGGTATTGACTGACGTCGTGCTCTGACCGCTGTCGATGGTTTCGGCCACCTGGGCTACGTAGTTTTCCGTGTTGGCGGCGCGCAGCTTCGCCTCCGACCCGGACAAAACCGTGATCTGCGGCTGCGAGATCGTCTTGACCGCGCCGAAGCTGGAAATGAACTTGAACACGTCATTCGGGCTGAACGTGCCGCCGTTGGCTCCTTGCGTGGTGGGAAGGCCGATGCTGATCGGGTTGGTGAAGTCGGCGCTGACATCGCCCGAAATGCCCAAGTTGGTCGCATACTTGCCGAATGTGTCCAGCAGGCTCCACTTCACGCCCGTGGAATTACCGCTGTTCAGCTGCACTTCCCAGATATAGGTTTCGAAGACGATCAGCGCCGTGGAGGTGCGCATGCGCTGGAAATACCGTTCGGCCATTTCGGCATTGCGCTGGGTCGCTTCGTAGATGATCGTGCGCGTGGAACTGTCGATGACAGGCGCCTTGCCGATAATGGCCTGAAGCCCGGACGCCACGTTCTGCATGAAGTTCGCGTCCTGGCTGATCGGCGGGATCTTGACGGTGAAGGTCTGCGTTTCCTTGATGACCAGCAGGCCCTTTTCATAGGCGCAATAAAGATTGGCCAAGCTGCACACCTGCTTTACGACGCTGTCCAGAGGTCCGCGCAGATTCGCGACCGTGATCCGGCGGTTGAGCCCCTCGTCCGTCTGGAAGGCGAGCGAAACATCGTAATCGGCCAGAATCAGCTGCAGCGCACCGGCCAGGGTTTCCGAACGCAGCTCGAAGGGCCCGACGTAGTCCATCGGCATCGGGTCGTCCTGGCTGACCTCCGGAACCAGAACGTCCTGCCCCAGAGGAAGGTACATGACCGGATCGGGGCGCTCATTGATCGCCTCCCGGCGTTCCTCCGCCGCCGACGGCGTAGGAATATTGACGCTGCGGGCACCGGGGACATTGGCCGGCGCACATCCCTGCGCGACCGTGGCGAACAGGAGCATCATGACACAGATACGGAATCGCCTAAACACGCTTCGCCCCCTTGATCGATCGCGAAACGGTCCCCAGAAGCCGCGCTTTATCCACCGGCTTCATCAGGACCGCGGCACAGCCGAGCCGGGCCGCCTGTTCCAGCAGATCGGGAGTCTGGTCGCCCGTCACGAGGATGACGGGCGTATCCACGTTCTGCCCGCGCAGGATCTTGATAAATTCGAATCCGCCCATGGGTTCCATGCGCACATCGGCCACGATGGCGTCGATCCCGCCATGTTCCGCCAGAGCATCGAGCGCGCGCGTCCCGTCCGGCGCCTCATGAACGCCGAAGCCGCCGTCTTTCAGATAGCTGGCAATCTGCATCCTGACGAAATCGTTGTCTTCGACGATCAGGACGGAATGTTCTTCAGACATTGAGCCGCTTCCGGACTATAAAGACTTCGATGCACACATGCGCGATCCCCCCATGATACGTAAAGGGATCCCTGGAACAGGTTAAAGGGCGGGACCATCACGGGCAATGATACACCAAAAAATATCCACACCGAAAAGAATTAGCTGTGGACTGCTTTTCCGCAGCATTGCCGCGTTCCGGCGGGCATGCAAACATGCCGCATGGTTATCGCCAAGCACACTGGAGCGCCCGCTTTTGCCGGAAGGAAAACGTCATGCTGAGCTGGATCGCCCTGGCCTGCCTGATGGCCGCGATCGGGTTGCTGATGGCGCTCGCCGTTGTTGACATGAAAACGCTTTTGCTCCCCAACGAGATGGTCCTGGGCTTTGCCGCGCTGGGGCTGGTGTTCCATCTGACGACACTGGCGCGGTTTTTACCGCCTTCTGACATTTTTTTGGGCGGGCTGGCGGGATTCGGAAGCCTTTATATGCTGCGTTTCGTCGCGAACCGGTTCCATGGCCGCGATACCCTGGGCCTGGGCGACGTCAAATTGATGGGCGCGGCGGGGATCTGGCTCGGGCCGCAGAACGTCATGATGGCCATGGCCGCAGGAGCCGCATGTTCCCTGATCGCGGGGCTGGTTTATGCCATCCGCAGCAGGCGCCTGGAATACGGCCCATTGGATCTCGGATCTCTTTCATTGCCTGCCGGTCCCGGTTTCGCCCTCGGCATTGTGGCGACGGGCTCATGGATGCTGAAGGATTTCAGGCCGGAAGCCTTTTGGGAGGCCGCGCCGTGACGGGGGCGCTGGATAGAATCCGCGTTCTGGATCTTTCCCGCGTGCTGGCGGGACCGGTCTGCACGCAGATCCTGGGCGACCTCGGCGCGGACATCGTCAAGATCGAGAAGCCCGGTGCCGGAGACGATACGCGCGCCTGGGGGCCGCCCTTCCTCAAAGACGCGCAAGGGAACGACACGGCGGAAAGCGCCTACTACCTGTCCGCCAACCGCAACAAACGCTCCGCCGCCATTGATCTTGCGGCGCCGGAGGGCCGGGATCTGATCCACCGGCTGCTGGCGCAATCGGACGTCCTGATCGAGAATTTCAAGACCGGCGGCCTGAAAAAATACGGCCTCGATTTCGACGAAGTCCATAAGCGTCATCCGCAGATCGTCTATTGCTCGATCACCGGCTTCGGCCAGAACGGTCCGCTTTCCAGCGAACCCGGATACGATTTCGTGGCGCAGGCGATGGGCGGGCTGATGGCCTCCACCGGCGAACCCGGCGGCGAACCTATGAAGGCGGGCGTCGCGCTCAGCGATGTCATGACCGGGCTTTACGCCGCGATCGGCATTCTCGCCGCCCTGCACCACCGCAGGGAAACCGGGAAAGGGCAGCATGTCGATCTGGCCCTGCTGGATGTAACTCTGACCGGGATGACCAATCTGGCACAGTACTACCTGACCTCCGGCGTTTCGGCGCAGCGCTACGGCAATACACATTCGGCCATCGTGCCCTATCAGGCCTTCGCGACGTCCGACGGCCACGTGGTGATCGCGGTCGGCAACGACACGCAGTTCCGCCGCCTGTGCGCCCTTCTCAAAACCAACTGGGCCGACGACAGCCGCTTTGCCGTCAACGCCGCGCGCGTGAAACACCGCGCGGCGCTGATCCCGGAACTGTCGCGCCTGATCGCGGCGCGCACGACCGGGGAATGGGTGGACCTCTTCCGCGCGGCGGACATTCCTGCAGGCCCGGTCAATACGATGGACCAGGTTTTCGCGACGGAACAGGTGCGGGAACGGGAAATGCAAATCGCCCTGCCCCACCCTTTGAGTCCCGCGCCCATTCATCTGGTCGGCAGCCCGCTGAAAATGTCGGAAACCCCCGTCTCCTATCGCGCCGCGCCGCCAATCGCAGGGCAGCATACGGCGGAAATCCTGAAAGAGTTGCTGGGCCTCGACACATCGGCTATCAATGCCCTGAAAGCCAGCGGAGCCATCGCATGAAACACCTGACAGGCATCGACACCCTGACCGCGCAGGACCGCGACGCCGACCTGGCGCTGGCCCAGGATTACGCCGACAGGCTGGCGAAGGGAAAACCGATCGAACCCGCCCTGCAGGGCCGCGTCATCCTGCAGATGTTCTTCGAGCATTCCACACGCACGCGCACGTCATTTGAGATGGCGGCGAAACGCCTAGGCGCGGACGTCATCAACTGGGACGCGGACGCAAGCTCCCTGTCCAAGGGCGAAAGCTTTGCCGACACCGTGGCTACACTCAACGCCATGCTTCCCGACGCCGTCGTCATCCGGCACAAGGATTTCGCCGCGCCTGAATATGTGGCGAACAATGTCGGCTGCCCGGTCATCAACGCGGGCGATTCCTGGCGCGAGCATCCGACCCAGGCCCTGCTCGACGCCCTGACCCTGCGGCAGCATTTCGGCGGGCTGGACGGCCTGACCCTCGCCATCTGCGGCGATATCGCGCACAGCCGGGTCGCCTCTTCAAACCTGCAATTATTGCCCGCGCTCGGGATCAGGCTGCGCGTGATCGCCCCGCCCGCCCTGATGCCACGCGGCCTGCCCGACGGGATCGAAGCCTTCACGGCGATGGAGGACGGCCTGCCCGGCTGCGACGCCGTCATGATGCTGCGCCTGCAGAAGGAACGGATGGAGGAAGGCCTGATCGGCTCCGACGCCGAATTCTTCAACCGCTACGGCCTGACCCACGATCGGCTGAACCTGGCCGGGCCGAAAGCCGTCGTCCTCCACCCCGGCCCCACGAACCGCAACGTCGAAATCGCCGACGACGTCGCCGACGACCCGGAGCGCAGCCTTATATTGAAGCAGGTGGCGAACGGGGTTCCGGTCAGGATGGCGGTGCTGACACAACTCCTAGCGGAATAAATTAGAAATTCCTTGACAAGGGCCTCCATCTTATTGTTATAAAACACAGAAATTATTATGGACATAACATGACCACTATCAAGGCTTTTGACATTCCCGTTTCAGCCCCCCAACTCGCCGAAGCTATGCTGGACCATTCCAGCACCAAGCCGCGTCTCGCCGGCATTGAAATGGAGCGCTTTCTTCTGACTCTGGATGGAGAGCTTCCGACACCTGAACAGCACGACGCTTTCTATATCGATTTAAAAAGACTGCTTGGAGAAAGCGCTTCCGTCGAGACAGGAAGCCATGCCATAGAGATCAAAACAGAGCCTGAAAGCGACCCGGTCAGCCTGAGTGCCGATCTGGCGCGCAAAATCGAAGTTCTTAAACACGTCGCCTTTCGACATGATTTGATCATTCAGCAGAGTTCCGACCTGCCGGGTTACATGACGCGCCAGCTGGCCGCCAATGTGATCAGCCGCATCGATCCCGTCACACATGCCGTTCGCCGCGCCTATGAATTATGCAGAGCTTATGAGAGAAGCGGACTAAACCATGTCAGCGCCTACAGCTGCACAACGACTTCCCTGCAGTTTACCCATTCTGTCCCTGACGCGGATCAATTGCATCGTTTCTACCGCATTCATGCGGCCATGATGCCGCTGTATTACGCCATCTTTGAAAATAGGACGCGCGTCAATGGCGTCCATACCGCCATGGCCGCACGCCGGGAACTGGGATCCCAGGGATTAATTCCATCCTATGTTTTCGAGGCCGCGGATGGCCACGACTTCGTCCGGAAATACGTCGACAATGTCCTGAACCGCCGCATGGTGACGGCCCTCTCCCCCGATGGGCAGGATTTCACGCTTGAACGTCCGACCCGCTTTACAGATCTGCCCGAGGACCAGCGAACCCTCGGCAACCTTCTGCAGGCCGCGAGCTTTGCCTGGAACGTCTGCAAGATCCGGCCGGTTCTGGACGAGCAGGCCTTGGCGCAGGGCGACATTGCCTTGACGCATCTGCTTCTTGAAGCGAGAGATATGGACGTTTCGGAAAAAGCCATTCCCGCCATCGCGGGATGGTTCTTTGCCCTGACCGAATCCGAAGAAACACTGACAGCAGCTGAAGAGTTTCTGGAATATTTAGGCATTCCCGTCCGCAGCGCTCCCTTGCAGGCTGGAGACATGGCGAACACCGCGCTGCGGCGCATTGAGAACCGTCAGGAGTATCTGAACCTACCCTATGGCGATATGGGGTTGGCCTTAAGAGATATGGTGGGCCAGCTTATCCTGCCGATTCTGAACGACAGCGGCGATCCAGCGAACGCTGCGCCTCTCTGGAAGGAAGCTGCCGCTTCGGCGGCTCCCTATTTCAGGGTGCAGCCGCAAGCCCTGCCGGCTTTGAGCACCCCGTTCACAGCACAGGATATCCGCCTCTCAGCCTGATGCGGCCTCTTTGACCAGAGTGCGCAGGATGGGTGTGAAAAGATCACCCATTTTCCTGACTCCTTTCGTATCCCCGATCAGATCCTGGCGGATTTCGATCAGGAGGTGCGGCAGGCCTTTTTCCCGTCCGTGCTTGTCCACGCTGGTGCCGTAATAATCGCGCACATCATAGGGTTCGTGCATGCCGACATGCAGGTTTTCCGCGCGCAGCAGGGCCGCCATTCTTTCCATCAGGTCGTCGCTGTCATAGGTGCTGAGCCCCACATGCCAGGGGCGTGGCGGGCCGCCGCTGAGCTGCGGCGTGCAGCTGTGCATGCTGAGCACAGGTACTGTGCCGCCATGCCGGGCGCGGACTTCCTCCACCAGAGCGTCCGCCGCCTGATGATAAGGATGATAGATTTCGTTCAGCCGCTGCGCCGTTTCCCGATCGGTCAAATCCCTGTTGCCGGGGATGGCGATGCCGTCGCTTTCGGGCCAGAACATCTGCGGATGCCCTTCCGGCCTGTTCACATCGACGATCAGGCGGGAATAGAGGCAATAGATGGCAGGAATATCCAGCGCATCGCTGACGATCCGCGTCACGCCTTCTATCCCGATATCCCAGGCGATATGTTTTTGCAGGTCTTCCGGAGAAACGCCCAGGCCGTTCAATTCCGCAGGTATGGCATTGCGCGCATGCTCGACGATGCATGCCGCGGGGAAAAGGCCCTTTCTGTTTTGAAATTCATATGGATTTTGAAACACCGGATATCCTGTTTTACGCTCTTGCGGGAATGGGCCAGACTTTCGCGATGAAATCATAATTCCCCGGGATTTTACAAGCATCATCGTATCTGTCGATTTTCCATTGACCTCCGCTGCGTTTTCCACGCTAATCATGTCATGGTTGAAATTCTGATCTTTGGACTGTTTGGCTATCTTGCCGGCTCCGTGCCGTTCGGGCTGCTGCTGACGAAGGCAGCGGGGTATGGCGATATCCGCTCGATCGGCTCCGGCAATATCGGCGCGACGAACGTCCTGCGCACCGGCAACAAAAAACTGGCGCTGCTGACCCTGCTGCTGGACGGCGCGAAGGGCGCGGCGGCGGTGGTCCTCGCGCGCATGATCGCCGGCGAAGGCGCGGCGCTGGCGGCCGGGCTGTTCAGCGTCGCGGGACATATGTTTCCCTTCTGGCTGCGCTTCAAGGGCGGCAAGGGCGTCGCCACCACGCTGGGCGTGATCCTCGCCCTGTCGCCGCTGACCGGAATCCTGACCTGCCTGACCTGGCTGGCAGCGGCGAAGCTGTCAGGCTACTCATCCCTTGCCGCGCTGGTTGCCATGCTCTGCGCGCCGTTGTTCGCGTTCGTCCTGACGGGCGACAGCGCGCTCGCGGGCGTCTGTTCCATCGCCGCCCTTCTGGTCTGGATCCGGCACCGCCCCAACCTGAAGCGGCTGGCCGCGGGCGAGGAACCGAAAATCGGGCAATCGAAATCATGAATGTGACGGCCCTGAAAGCCGGACAGCGCATGAGCGATGCCGAAAGGCTGGCCTGGCTGCGCCTCTCGCGCGCGGAAAATGTCGGACCGGTGACATTCTACCGCCTGATCGAAACCTTCGGCACAGCACAAAAAGCGCTGGAAGCCCTGCCCACCCTGTCGAAACGCGGCGGACGGCAGAAACCGCTGACCCTGCCTCCGCCTTCCGCCGCCGAGCAGGAAATCGAGCGGCTCACGCGCTTGAAGGGCAGCCTTGTCACGGCGGCTGACACGGACTATCCCCTGCCCCTCGCCGCGCTGGAGGACGCGCCGCCGATCTTAAGCGCGATCGGCAATATATCCTTGCTGCGCCGCCCGTCCATCGGTATCGTCGGCGCGCGCAACGCCTCGCTCAACGGCCGCCGCTTCGCGGGCGTTCTGGCGCGCGATCTGGGCGCGGCGGGTTACGCCATCGCCTCGGGCCTCGCGCGCGGCATCGACACGGCGGCGCACGAGGGCAGCCTTTCCACCGGAACGATTGCCGTCGTGGCCGGCGGAATCGACGTCGTCTACCCGCCTGAAAATCAAAAATTATACGAACAGATCGCGGAACAGGGCCTGATCCTCGCCGAAAGCCCGCTGGGCCAGCAGCCTTTCGCGCAAAGTTTCCCGCGCCGGAACCGCATCGTCTCGGGCCTGTCCGCGGGCGTCGTCGTTGTGGAAGCGACGGAGCGTTCCGGCTCCCTTATCACCGCGCGGCTCGCGGGGGAACAGGGCCGCGATGTTTACGCCGTGCCGGGCCACCCGCTCGATCCCCGCGCGGCGGGGCCGAACAGCCTGATCCGCGACGGCGCGACGCTGGCGCGCGACGCGAAAGACGTTCTGGAAGGCCTGCACGATTTCAGCGGCGGGATGCGGGAATTGCGGCCTCAGGCGCATTATTCCGCGCCCCTGTCCTTTGTGGAGGATGAACAATCCGTCAACGACGCGCACGCGGCGCTGGAACAGGTCCTGTCGTTCACGCCGTCGCCGGTGGACGATCTTATCCGGCTGTCGGGATTTCCGGCCAATCTGGTTCACACGGCCTTGCTGGAACTCGAACTGGCCGGGAAGATCCAGCGCCTGCCGGGCAACAGGGCCGTTATGGTTCAATGACCGCGGGGATCGGCCTTCTTCGACCGGCGCCAGTAGAAAAACCCGGCAAGTCCTACAAGCAGCACAAATCCAACCTTGATCGCCGGAAGGAGCTGCTGCACTTCCTCTTTATTGTCGCCGATGGCATAACCGAGGCCGAGCAGGATCAGCGTCCATAGGGAGCCGCCCGCCACAGTATAAAGGCAGAATTTTTTCAGGTCCATGCGCGCAAGGCCCGCCGGAAATGAAATGAAATGACGGATGCCGAAGACCAAGCGTCCCAAGAAGATGGACACGGATCCATGGCGCATGAAATAGCTTTCGACCTTCGCCAGCTTTTCCTCGCTCATGAAAAAATATTTGCTGTAGCGGATCAGGAGATACCGCCCGCAATACCGCGCGACCGCGTAATTGGCAAGCGACCCCGCCAGTGTGCCGGATACGGCCAACAGAAAGACCGCCGGCCCGCTCCATTTGCCCTGATGGATCAGGTAACCGGCGGGGACCAGCGTCGCTTCGCTGGGGATCGGCAGGAACGTGCTTTCCAGCGCCGACATCAGGAAAACGCCGAAATAGCCCATGGCTTCGACGATGTGCACGACCCATTGGATAACGGTTTCGAACATGACGCTTTATATAATGTATGACGGTGAAGTCCGAAAGGCGGAAAAGGTCGTCCTCCCCGAAGTCTGGGATTTTTTCAGATTTTTTTAAGATATTCCGGCCACATTAGCCGCAGGGGGGCTTTCGTCTCCGCATTATGCATTCATCCATCCCCGTTGACGAAACGGGCAAAGCCTGTCAATTGCATTAGGGCTTGTTTTTAGGGACCGTGCCGTGAGCGCATCCAACCTGGTCATCGTCGAGTCGCCCGCCAAGGCCAAGACGATCAACAAATACCTGGGGCCGGACTATGAAGTCCTGGCCTCCTACGGCCATGTGCGCGACCTGCCGCCCAAGGACGGCTCCGTGCTGCCCGAGGACGATTTCGCGATGAGCTGGCAGTTGGGCGACCGCGCCGGCAAGCCGGTCGGCGATATCAAGAAAGCGCTTAAGAAGGCTAAAACCCTCTATCTCGCGACCGACCCGGACCGCGAAGGGGAAGCCATTTCCTGGCATGTGAAGGAATTGCTGGGTGAGGAAGGCCTGCTGAAAGGCAAGGACGTCTATCGCGTCACCTTCAACGAGATCACGAAGAAAGCCGTGCAGGACGCCTTCGCCCACGCGCGGCAGCTGGACGAGCATCTGGTGGAGGCGTATCTCGCCCGCCGCGCGCTTGACTATCTCGTCGGGTTCAACATTTCGCCTGTCCTGTGGCGTAAACTTCCGGGCAGCCGTTCGGCCGGACGCGTGCAGTCCGTCGCGCTGCGCCTGATCTGCGAGCGCGAGGATGAGATCGAGCGTTTCAGGGCGCAGGAATACTGGAGTATCACCGCAAGATTGCTCAACCCTGAAGGCGCGGCCTTTACCGCGCGCCTGACGCATCTGGCCGGGAATAAGCTCGACAAGCTGGACATCAAGACGGAGGACGAAGCGAAGGCCGCGGTCGCGCGCATTCAGAATAAAAGCCTGAAAGTCCAGACCGTCGAAAAGAAACAGGTGCGGCGCAACCCTTACCCGCCGTTCATCACCTCCTCCCTGCAGATGGAGGCGTCGCGGAAGCTGCGCATCTCCGCTTCCCAGACCATGCGCCTTGCGCAGAAGCTGTATGAGGGCGTGGAGATCGGCGGCGAGACGGTCGGCCTCATCACCTATATGCGTACGGATGGAACGACGCTGTCGGAAGAGGCTGTCCAGCAGAGCCGCAGCCTGATCAAAAGCCGCTACGGCGACAAATACCTGCCCGACGCGCCGCGCCTTTACAAATCGAAGGCGAAAAACGCGCAGGAAGCGCACGAGGCCATCCGTCCCACCGACCTTAGCCGCCTGCCCGAGGATGTGAGAAAGGTGGTCGACGAGCAGATGGCCGCGCTCTATGACCTGATCTGGAAGCGCACCATGGCGAGCCAGATGGAAAACGCCATCCTCGACCAGGTCGCCGCCGATATTTCAGACGGCACGGACGACGTCGTCCTGCGCGCCACCGGCTCCGTCATCGCCTTCGACGGCTTTCTGACTCTCTACAAGGAAGAGAAGGAAGAAGAGGACGAAGGCGACGAGGAAAACCGGCGCCTGCCGCCACTGAACCAGGGCGATGCGACGCGCATTTCGGGTATCGATCCCGAACAGCATTTCACCCAGCCGCCGCCGCGTTACACCGAAGCCTCGCTGGTGAAGAAGCTGGAGGAACTCGGCATCGGTCGCCCCTCGACTTACGCTTCCATCATCCAGGTGCTGCAGGACCGCGACTACGTGAAGCTGGAGAAACGCCGGTTCGAGCCGGAAGACCGGGGCCGCATCGTCACCGCCTTCCTGCAGAAATTCTTCGCGCGCTATGTCGATTACGATTTCACGGCGAATCTTGAGGAAGAGCTGGATGCCATCGCTGCAGGGTCCATGCACTGGAAGGAAGCGCTGCGCGATTTCTGGAAGGATTTCATCAAGGCGGTCGAGGACACGAAAGGACTGACCATCACGGAAGTGATCGACCATCTGAACGAAGAGCTGGGCGCGCATTTCTTCCCGCACCGCGCCGATGGCGGCGATCCGCGCCTGTGCCCCGCCTGCAACAAGGGGCAGCTGTCCCTGAAGCTCGGCAAGTTCGGCGCCTTTATCGGCTGCTCGAACTATCCGGACTGCCGGTTCACGCGGCCCCTGGTCGTACCGGATTCCGAAGGCGGCGACGCCGACGCGGACGCGGCGGCGAAACTGGCCAACGAACCGAAGATCCTGGGGACCGATCCGGGCACCGGTCGCACGGTTTCCCTGCGCCGCGGTCCTTACGGCCCTTATGTGCAGATCGACCCGCCGCCGGAATCGAAGGACAAGCCGAAACGCCAGGGCCTGCCGCGCGGCATGAACATCGCCGACGTCACGCTGGAATCCGCGCTGAAGCTTCTGGAGCTGCCGCGCGAGATCGGCACGCATCCGGAAACGGGCAAGAAGATCACGGCGGGCATCGGCCGGTTTGGCCCGTTCCTGTATCACGACAGCGCCTATTCCTCCCTGCCGAAGGACGAGGACGTCCTGACCGTCGGCCTGAACCGCGCGGTCGTCCTGATCGCCGAGGCCGCCGAAAAGCGCGCCAAGCGCGAGGCCAGCGGCAAGGGCCGTCCCCCGCCGAGGAAAAAGGCAGCGGCGAAAGAGAAGACCCCGGCTAAAAAATCGCCCGCAAAACGCAAACCCGCCGCCAAAAAGAAGGCGGATTCTTGAAAATCCTGGCCCTTGAACGCCCTTTTGGCGTATAAATAAAAAGAGCACGGAATATGGCAAAAGATACCGCGTCAGGCCCGCCGGGCGATAAAAAGACCGTCTCCGGAACACCCAAGACCGGATCGAAGGACGGCAAGCCGGACGATAGCGAGAAAAACGACAAAAAACCTCTCGGTCAGCCGACCGTCATGCCGACCGGGCAACCCAAAACCGACGCCGGCGGGGAAGGCAGCATCGGATCGGCCATCAAGCTGGAGGCACCGGAACAGGATCCGCGCATCAAGATCAAGGCCAAGCTGTTCTACAAGTTTTTCAAGCAGCGCCAGAAACAGCAGCAAAAAAAACGGGAACGCGCCAAGAAGCAGGAGCGTCAAAAACTCGAAAGCCAGAAGCGCACAGAGCAACTTCGGCAACAACGTCTTTTTGAGGATCAGCAGCGGCAGCAGCGCCTTTTCCAGGACCAGCAACGTCGTGAGCAGGAAGCGCGCGCCACCCGTTTTAAATGGGACCAAGAGAAACGCGACGAGGCCCAGCGCACCCTGAAAGCCGAGCGGGAGCGCGTCATCAAGGAAGACGAAAAAATCCGCGCGACACAACGTTCGATGCAGGGGCCAACCCAGGCCGACATCAAGAAAAAGCAGGAAGAGGAACGCCAGCGCAAGGCGCAGGAGGAACAGAAAAAACGGCAGAGCCTTCTGGAACGCCTGCGCCTGGAACGGGAGGCACGGCGCCGCCGCGAAAAAGAGGAATACGAACGCAAACGCCGCGAACAGGAACGCATGAAGCAGATGATCCTGGAACAGCGGCGGCGCGATCAGGAGAAGAAGCGGCAGGAGCGCATTGTCGAGCAAAACCGTAAAATGCAGCAGCTGAAGATTGAGCGAGAGCGGAAGGCTCAACAGTTAAAAACTGACCGGACACGAAAAATCCAGCAGCTCAGGTTTATCAAGGAACAGAAGCGCCAGCAGAAACTCTATCTGGAACGCAAGCGCCAGGAACAGAAGCGCCGGGAGCGCCTGCGTCACCAACAACGCATCGACCAGCGTCGCAAGATGGAAGAAGAACTGAACGAACGCAAACGCAAGCAGCAGATGATGCTGGACGAACGGAAACGGCAGGAACAGAAAACGCTGGAGGAACGGAAGAGGCAGGAACAGATGAGTACGGATAAGAATAAGAAGAAATAAGTTCTTGCCGCAGCGCAGCATACATTAATTTTGATATACAATTATTTTGTATTTATAAATCTATAGGAACAATTGAAAGGACTTTTGTCATGTCTGGCTTTAATGTCTTAAATGAAGCTACGGAATCTATCACACCTGTATTCAGGATGCTGGATCCTAAAAAACAGATTGAAATTGCAATTCAACAGATAGATCCGCCTAATGGACAAGGAATTACCCCGACTGGCCGTTATGTTGATATACCTGAAAGCGAAATGGAACGGGCTATTTTAGAGCATGTCCCTAAAGTAGGATAAGTTTAGATATTTAAAAAAGGAGCTGTTGAGGCTCCTTTTTTGTTTTTTATGTAGATTGTTAACACAAGTAGCCTATCATCATTTTTCCGGCTATGTTCGGTTCGTTATATGATTGTGAACCGGCTCAATGCTCTCTAAACCGTTTCTTGTTGAATATCTTCACACCAGCAAAACGCCCGTCACCAAACGGGAACTGGCGCGTGCATTCAAACTGACGGGCGACGATCGCATCGTTCTCAAGCGGCTGTTGAAGGAACTGGAGGCGGAAGGCCTGATCATCCGCCATCCGGGCCAGGAATACAGCGTGGCGCAAGGCCTGCCCTCGGTCGGCATCATTCAGGTGACGGATATCGATATCGACGGCGACACCGTCGCGAAACCCGCCGAATGGAACGAGGCCTTACAGGGAGATCCGCCGCGCATCGAGATCCGTCCCGGCGGTAAGGGGCATCCTGCGCTGAAAGAAGGCGACCGGGCGCTGGCGAAACTACAGCGTATCTCCGACACGCTGTACCAGGCCGACATCATCCGCCGCCTCGACTCGCCGCAGGGGCATGTCATGGGCCTGGTGAAGCGCTTGAAAGACGGCTTCGTCCTGCAGCCCGCGAACAAACGCGCCAAATACGACTTCGATCTCGCGCAGCAGGATCTGAACGGCGCGGCGGATGGCGACCTCGCCATCGGCGAAATTCAGCCCGCGCGCGGTTTGAAACGCAAGAAAGTCCGAATCATCGAAGTGATCGGTCGCGAGAACGATCCGAAGGCGATCAGCCTGATCGCCCTGCACGAAGCCGGAATCAAGCCGGAATTCCCGCGCGAGGTGGTCGAGGCAACGGACAGCATGACCGTGCCGGACCTGAAAGGCCGGGAAGATCTGCGCGCCATCCCGCTCGTTACCATCGACGGGCCGGACGCGCGCGATTTCGACGACGCGGTGTTCGCGGAAGCCGACGACTCTGTAAAAGGCGGCGGCGGCTTCCATCTGATCGTCGCCATCGCGGACGTCGCCTTTTACGTCCGCCCCGACACGGCCCTGAACAAGGAAGCGTACCGCCGCGGCAACTCCACCTATTTCCCCGACCGCGTCGTGCCGATGCTGCCGGAGAAACTGTCGAACGATCTGTGCTCCCTGCGCCCGCGCGAAAACCGCGCCTGCCTCGCCATGCACATGTGGATCGATGGCCAGGGCCAGATGCAGCGGCATAAAATCATGCGCGGCCTGATGCGGTCCGAGGCGCGCCTGACCTATGAACAGGTGCAGGCGGCGAAGAACGGCCTGCCCGACGACACAACAGGGCCGCTGATGGCCCGCGTGATCGAACCGCTTTACGCCGCTTATGCTCTTTTGTGGCAGGCGCGGGAAAAACGTGGCGCGCTCGATCTCGATCTGCCGGAACGGAAGATCGTCATCGACAAAAACAATCGCATGACCGGCGTGGCGCTGCGTGAACGGCTCGATTCGCACAAGCTGATCGAGGAATTCATGATCCTCGCCAATGTT
>JBDHTS010000037.1:0-20706 GCA_039808845.1 Alphaproteobacteria bacterium
GAACGATGGCCATCTTGTATTCTGCCGGGATGCCCAGGATTTTCCGCTGCAGCTCCACCGCGTCGTTCAGGCGCTTTTTGCCCTCTGCCGCGCGGTGGGACCGGCCCGTGAAGGCGTTCTCCAGCGCGCTGACCGTCCAGCCGGGCCGCTTGGCGCAGGGGCCGGAGGAAAAGCAGGGGTTTTGAGGTTTTGCGGTCGGTTTGCTGGGCATGGTCTCGCTCGCTGTTTTTGAAGCTTTTCTAATCTCTAATGAGAGAAAGCGGCCTGTGCAACTGCGAAAAAACCGGATTGTTTAATCATTCTTAATGTTTTTTTCATAAGATTAACAGGTATTTTTGGTCAGAGGTTTAAATGGCTGTTTTTGAAGGAATTGGGCAGGGAGAAGACGGTAAGCCTGTTGCCCATATATTATATGACCAAGCCCGTACACGGGTTGACGGAGCATGGGTAGAAACGCCAAGGCGTGAAGAAATGACGCCTGCGGAATTGCTACAAAGGTACCAAACAACGCAAGGCGCTGTGCATGACGTATTGGCAACCGCTCTTGCAAAAATAGACCAGTTGACGCTAACACCAAAATCTATAACATTTAACAGGCCAGAACCTTCGTTACCGACCTATCAGGTAAAACAGGACTGGCAGCCCGGTTAGGCAAAATTTTTTGCTTTCAGTGATGCCGGATCGATTTTATACATCGGTTCATGTCTTTCGTTCTTACTTTCGTCGCCTCACAAGACTGGATAACGAATTTGCATCTGCGTGATGCGCTTGCGGCGATCGGTATCGACCACACGCCCCGATGGCTGGAGCAAGGAAAAGCGGCAACCCTGAACACGGACCGGTTGCCCGATCGCGCCCGGATTGATCTCCTCCAGGCTGCTTTGGCCCCTTTGAGGGTCGATGTCTTCATGACGCCGTCCAGTAATCAGCGCAAAAAACTGCTGGTTGCCGACATGGACGCCACCATCGTGACGGCGGAAACGCTCGACGAACTGGCAAGCCATGCGGGCCTTCATGACAGGATCGCCGCCATTACGGATCGCGCGATGCGGGGTGAAATCGATTTTGCGGCAGCCTTGCGCGAAAGGATCGCCCTGCTCGAAGGACTGGAGGAAAGCGCCCTGCACGATACCTTGTCCCAAGTCAAACTGACCGATGGCGCAGAAATCCTGGTCCGCACCATGACGGCGCACGGGGCAACCTGCGTTCTTGTTTCCGGAGGATTTACGTTTTTTACAAGCGCCATTGCAGGACGGACGGGTTTCCATTATCACCACGGCAATCTTCTCGAACTGGCCGGCGGTCGCCTGACGGGCCGGATCCTGGAGCCTGTTCTGGACAAGGCCGCCAAGCGGAATCTTCTGCAAAGCCATGCCCACAATCTGAAGCTGACCAAAGACGAAACCCTGGCCATCGGGGACGGTGCGAACGACCTGCCCATGTTGGAGGAAGCCGGGCTTGGCATCGGCTTTCATCCCAAGAAGCTGGTGAAGGAGAAAATACATAATTGTATCCTTCACGGCGACCTGACCGCGGCTTTATATGCCCAAGGCTATTCCAGCGCAGATTTCTTCACGGTGCGTTAATCTTTTGAGGTTTACGATCCTTTGGCGTAACCTGTTTCCCTGACAGTCCTAAAGCCTAACAGAGACCATGCCAGACCAGCCGAAGAAAAAATTCGTCATTCCGGATCAGCAGCTCGAAGATCTGATGCATTTGTATTGCCGCGACTACACGGCGCTTGAACGGATGGGCCGTTTCGATCCGATCACCGGACGGGATGAGGAAATCCAGCAGGTCATCCTGATCCTGCTGCAGAAAGGCCGGAAGAACGCCGCGCTGCTGGCCCCTGCCGGGGTAGGCAAGACCGCGCTGGTTGTCGGGCTGGCGCAGCAGATCGTCAAGGGCGCCGTGCCTGAATACCTGAAGGATGCGCGGGTGGTGGAGGTAGATCTGGCCGCCATGGCCGCGGGCACCTCCGGGCCCGCCGAATTCCAGGCGCGGTTTATCCCCATATGCCGCGGCCTCGCCGAACGCTACCATGATGAAAGCTATCCCAAGACCATCATGTTCCTGGACGAGATCCATACGATCATGCCCAGCGTGAAAGGCAGCGCCTACGCGGGCCTGTCGGAAGTGATGAAGCCGTATCTGACCGTGGGTGACCTGCACGTGATCGGCGCGACGACGCTGGACGAATTCCGCATCTACGTGGCCGCCGACCCTGCTCTCGACCGCCGATTCCAGAAGGTGCCGCTGAAAATCCCGAACGAGGAGGAAACCTACCAGATCCTGCTCGCCCTAAGGCCCGGCTATGAAAGGCACCATAAGGTCACCGTATCGGACGAGCAGCTGCGCCGGATTGTCAAGCTGACCGCGGAGCATTTGCAGCGCCGCAATCAGCCCGACAAATCCATCATCGCGATGGATGCCGCCATGGCCTATCACGTCATGCATCACGGGCGCGGCGGAGAAATCGATACCTATGCGATCAATTATATCGTTTCCAAGGAAGCGAAGCTTCATCCCGATGCTCTTTAAAGGATCTGGCGCCCGTTTTTTTGCTGCACGATATGCCGCAGCAAATCCAGAGCATTGTTATAATCCGCATCGATGAACGCGGGCATATCCCTGGGCGGCTGTCCGTAATGCACCAGAACCGTGCCCATGCCAAGGCGGTGCGGAATGGACAGGTTGCGAGGCGTATCCTCGACAAATAATGTTTGTCCGGCATCCAGTTGAAGGCGTTCCAGCGCAAGCATAAACGGCGCCGCGCTTTCCGCTTTTTTCTGGAAAGCGTAATCCTCCAGCGCGAGAATATGATCGTCCGCGAACCACTCGCGCAGTCCCAGATGCGACAGCACTTTTCGCGCCCACGGGCCGGAACTGTGCGTAATCAGGGCGTGCCGCAGCTCTGTCTGCCGGAAAAACTCCGCCGTTTCGGCATTTTTATCGATCATGGTCTCATCGAGATGGTCGTGGAACCGATGATGCAGCCAGACATCGTCGACCCCATGGTCCCGTACAAAAATACGGCCGCTGTATCCATATTCCGCGTAGGATTTTTCCGCCGCTTTCACGGCCTCATCCAGTTCGAGCGGGACGCCTGCTTCCAGCGCGGCGCGGGCGATCGCGATATGGAAGGCGTGCTTGACCGCATCTTCGATCCTGTAGAGCGTATTATCGAGATCCCAGACAATCCCCTGGACGGTTTTCAGTTTCTGCAAAAAATCCTGCGCCAGGTCAGGACGGCTTGATGGCATGGTAAATCTTGTATCCGTTTTTTTCCTGGATTTTTCTGACAGTATTGTAGAAAGCCGCCAGACCCGCCTCATAGGGAAGCTGGCTGTTCGCCACCATATAGAGACTGCCGCCGGGCTTCAAGGCCTGGGCAACCGTACGGAGGAAAGCCCGGCCGATATCCGGTGAGGTTTTTTTTCCTTCATGAAAGGGCGGGTTCATGACAATCCAGTCCATGCCGGACAACCCTGTGTCAGGCTTCGTCAGATCGGCCCAGACAAAGCGGACATCCGCATGAACGTTTTGTAAATTGCTGCGGCAGGCTTCGACGGCGCGGCTGTCGGCATCCGCGCAATAGAGCCGCTCGATCTGAGGATTTTGTTGCAATACGGTTCGTGACAAAAATCCATACCCGCATCCGAAATCCGCACCTTTTCCCGCCAGGGACTGGGGAAGATGCCGCGCCAGCAATGCTGAACCGGCATCGATTTTATTCCACGAGAACAGGCCGGGGCAGGTCTGAAAGCCCGTATCGCCGCAAAGCCTCAGTGAAACATTCCGTGCCCATGCCTGCGCTTGGCCCTGATCAAACGCCGCGCTTTTTTGCGCCCGGACGATCCGGCAATGATATCTGGAGGCCGTCTGTGCCTGAAGGCCTAAAGCGGTATAAATATCCTTTAATCTCTTTCCCCCTGCGTCATTGGCGCCTGCCGCGACGATCCAGCCGCCGCCTTTCACGGACAGAGCCGCCCGGGCGATCCATCCTCGCGCTTCTTCCTGCTGCCGCCCCACGGCAACCAGCGCATGCGTATAAGGATCGCTGGGCCAAATCGTCGAGACCCTTTCGCCCAAAGACTCAGCCCAGGGCTTGAAAAACTGCAGCAACGTCCAATGGCCCCGCTGCATAAAGCCGGACAGGGCCTCCGTTTGCAAGGCATTCACGTAAAGGACGCGATCCTCGCCGCCAAGGGCGGGAAGCGCCTCCTCCAGCGGCCAGAGAACGGCATCGGCCAGGGATTGTGACATGCAAGACATCCGGCGGTTGTTCCGCCGGATGTTGTAGCACGTTTGCCAGAAGGCAAAAGGCTTTTCAGGCCATCACATCGAGATTGCCTTGGGCGACCATCCGACCCAGATCAAGGCCCGAAACGTTTTCCAGCATCGCCACCGCGATGAAATCCGTGCCGGCACCGTCGGCATTGACTTCCAGCAGCGTATTGCCGCCGCTTTGCGTCAGCCGGACGAAATCGGCAATGGCATCCATCGCGGCGTCGTAACCCTGCAGCAACGCAGCAATATCGATGATGTCCCCGCCTGAACCGGACTGGAAATCCTTGATGATATCGCCGCTGTCGTCCATCGACTGATAAAGGAACCGGTCGGCCCCTTCTTCGCCGTAGAGTGTGTCCATCCCCGGACCCCCGTTCAGGATGTCATCACCGACACCGCCATACAGCGTGTCGTTGCCGTTGCCGCCTTCCAGAATGTCGTTGTCATGGATCAACAGGGTCTGTACGGTTTTCGCCGCGAAGCTGAGATCGAACACAGCATCGTTGAAATCAGCGTCGCCCCAGTTGTTCAGATCCTCGAAGCCGAGCCGGAGCGTGTCGTGATCGCCCGCATGCGCCAGGCCGGAGACAACGTGAACCTTGTGGTCCATGTTCAGGGAATAGTCGCCCCCGCGTTCGCTGCTGTGGTAGATATGATCCTTAAGAACGACCTCCTTGCCGTCGATCTCATAGACCAGCTTGACCTTCGACCCGGCATCGTGAATGTTGGCGTCGCGTTCCTGGGCCGTATTGTTCTTGTAAACGAAGCGCAGGGTGCCATCGTCGAAATCATAGCCCTTTTGCGCTATCTTATTGACCTTGAACCCGTCGGCGACCAGAAAAAACCCGATACTGGTGCCTGCCTTGACGTCGAAGGTGAACTGCGAACCCGCAGCCGCCGTTTTGAGATTCTCCCAGGCCATGTGCACGTCCGTGATACGGCCATCCGCCTGGATCGTGTATACGCCCAGCATGTTTTTATAGCCCGCGCCCGATCCCTGGAATGTCAGGGTCGCAGTCGTGTCATATGTGACATTGAGATCGCCCCGCGCTACGCCCAGCGTTTCCATATGCGTCAGTTTCTGCTTTTCCTGCACAGGCGGGAAGACCGTATCGCCGCTGAAATCCTTGTCATAGGTCGCGGTCTGGAAAACGCCGCTGATACTGCCGTTGGGACCGCCGCGCAGGATATCATCCCCGTCTCCGCCGACCAGATGGTCGTTTCCTGCTCCGCCATCAAGGCGATCATTCCCCGTGCCCCCGTCCAGAAGATCGTTGCCGGAGGAGGACCAGAGCGTATCGTTCCCCGCCTCGCCGTAAATCCGGATATCGCCATAGCTGTGCGCCGCATCCGTCAGGTTGACGGCGTCGTTGCCGTTGCCCACCCGGATTTCCTCAACCGCCGCCAGGCGCAGCAATGTCGCATCCGCATGAGACGGGGCCGTCGGATCCCACAGGGAGAAGGCGTCGGATCCCGCCGTCAGCTGCAGCACATCATCCCCTGCGCCGCCATCGTAGAAATCGAAAGTGCGGATCGCGTTGCCGACGGCAACAGTCTCGCCGTTGCCGCCGATGCCGGGCGACCCCGCATGCTGGAAAGTGGAGCCAACGGCATAAAGACCGTCGAAGGCGGACAGCAGGGTATCGTTTCCGGCATCGCCATGCAGGATATCGGCCCCGGATCCGCCGTTTAGCGTATCGTTGCCGTCGCCGCCGATCAGCGTGTCCGAATCTTCATTTCCGTTGACCGTGTCGTTGCCTGGGCCAGCATTCAGCAGATCGTTGCCCAGCCGCCCGTTGATGACATCGTCGCCGATATTGGTCCAGATAATATCGCTGTTGCCGCCACCATCCACATTGACGGCAGACAGGCTAAGCGTAGCGTCGGACAGGATGATCAGATCGCCGCCATTGCCGGCGACGATGCGTTCGATGTTCATGAACATGATGTTGGAGGACACGGTATAGAACAGGGAATCGCCCACCGCCGTCATCAGCAACGTGTCCGTGCCATCGCCGCCATCGTAACTGAAAGAACTGGAAACATAATCATCGTCGATGAAGACGATGCTGCCGTCGTAAGGATTGGTAAGGCTGAAACTTAAATGAGTCAGCGCGCCCGTAAACAGAAGTACGTCGTCGCCACTGGTTCCCATGATGTCAGCCATGAACGCCCCCTTTTCCCAACAATGTATTCTGTTTTTTCCGGCTCAAGGTACGACCGCAATGACCTTGCAAAGCCCATTCTGATATTTTGGACACAAAAAGGTTAAAATTTTATGTAAATTTTTTAACCGTTTTCAGAATTTCTTCATTATTCTTAACCATTGGAATAAAGGCCGGAAGCGCGTAAACAAGGGGCAGAGCGCGCGCCCCATGACCACACAAATTCATAAAACGCCCGGCCGGAGCCAGGATCTGACACAGGGTTCCGTTAACGGCCATCTGGTCCGCCTGAGCGTGCCCATGGTCTGGGGGTTGCTGGCCATGATCAGTTTTCAGCTGGCGGACATGTATTTTCTTTCGCTTCTGGGCACAAAACCGCTGGCCGCCGTCGGTTTTACCCTGCCTGCCACGATGGTCGTGCTCAGCCTGACCATTGCCATGGGAATCTCCGCCTCCTCCATCGTTTCGCGCCAGATCGGCGGAGGAAACCGGGACGGGGTGGAGCGGCTATCCACCCATGCGCTGATGATCGCGGGCATGGCTGGAATCGTGGTATCCGTCATGGGTCTGTTTCTTATCGACCCTGTTTTCCGTGCCATGGGGGCGGAAGAGGACATCTTGCCCCTGATCCGCGATTTCATGAGCGTCTATTATTCTGGATCCGTCTTTCTGACCCTTCTGATGGTCGGCAACGCGATTCTCCGGGCCTCGGGCGATTCCGTCGCTCCGGCGCTGATCCTGGTATCCTGCGCCGTCATCAACGTCATTCTCGATCCGCTGCTGATTTTCGGATTGTTCGGTTTGCCGCGGATGGAAATGAAGGGAGCCGCGCTGGCGAACGTCCTGTCATGCTTTATCGCCATGCTGGGCGGTCTTTATATCATGGCCTGCCGCAATCGTGTCCTGGTCCGCCATCATTTGAACTTCCGTCAGTTCCGGGACTCCCTGAAACGTTTCGCGATTATCGCCGTGCCTGTCGGCATCGCCAATATTCTCCAACCCCTGACGAACGGAGCCATTACAGGACTTCTGGCAAAAGAAGGACATGAAACGGTGGCAGCCTATGGCATTGCCAGCCGTGTGGAAGCGTTCGCTTTTGTCATTATCATGGCGCTGGCTATCGGTATGGGACCTGTGATCGGACAAAACTGGGGCGCCGGGCTGTACAACCGTGTCAATGCGACCTTGAAAAGCGCATTTCTGTTCGTCACCGGATGGTCGCTGTTCGTCGCCCTGATACTGGCTTTACTCGGTCATGGCATTGCACGTCTTTTCACGTCAGAGCCGGAAGTATTGCGTTACGCCGTTCTTTATTTCTGGATCGTGCCGGTCTCCTATGCCTTCGGCAATCTGGTCAACGGCTGGGGATCGGCCTTTAACGCCATGGGCCTGCCGCGCAAGGCCTTCATGCTGATCGTTGTGCGTCTGTTCGCCCTGACTCTGCCTTTTGCGTGGATCGGGGCGTGGCTATGGGGTGCGCCGGGATTGTTCGCCGGCATCGCCGCGGCCAATGCCGCAAGCGGTCTTGGCAGCCATATTTACGGCTGGCGTTTCTGCAAGAAAATGGAAGCCGTCTGACCGCAGAATTTCCTTCGCCTTCGCTTCACTTCATGGCAGTAATAATTCATGGAAGGTCACGCCGCATCGCTGACACAGATCGCCCTGATCATGGCCGCCGCCTTCGCGGGCGGCGCGATCGTGCGCAAGCTCAATCAGCCTTTGCTTGTGGGCTACATCCTGGTCGGGATCATTCTCGGCCCGTCCGTTCTCGGCGTGGTCTCCGACCAAAGCGATATTTCGTTTTTGGCGGAGATGGGTATTCTGCTGCTGCTGTTCGTCGTGGGGATGGAGCTGGACGCGCATCGTTTCGCGGAAGTCTATAAAATCGCCATTACCACCACTTTGCTGCAGATTCTGGCCAGCCTTCTCGCCATGGGAGCGGTCGGTTATTTTTTCGGATGGCAGCCGCCGCGCATGATCCTTCTGGGATTCGCCATCGCGCTCAGCAGCACGGCAGTCGGGATCAAATTGCTGGAAGATATGGGCGAGCTGCAGAAGCCGACCGGTAACACCGCCATCGGTATCCTGATCGCGCAGGATCTGGCGCTGATCCCCATGCTGCTGATCGTCGGGTCCCTGCAGGCGGAAGGCGGCTTCGACACATGGGGTCTCGCGCGCCTTGCCATCGCGGTTTTGCTGATGGGCGTGCTGCTGTTCGGCATGTCGCGCCGGGGCTGGACTATGAGAACGCTCATTCCGTCCTGGCTGCACTGGCCAGCCTTCCGCAGCCAGGACCAGCGCATGCTGGCCGCGCTTTCCTTCTGTTTCTCGGCGGCGGCGCTGGCGGGCGCGATCGGGCTGTCCGCCGCCTACGGCGCGTTCCTGGCGGGCCTGCTGATCGGCAGCACGGCGGAAAGTCACGATTATGAGAAGCAGATAAAGCCGCTGTTCGATCTTCTGATCATGGTGTTCTTCATTTCGGTCGGCCTGCTGCTCGATGTGCCGTTTATCCTGGAAAATATCGGGACGATTCTGACGCTGCTCTTGTCCCTCATGTTCCTCAAAACATTTTTCAACATTCTGGTGCTGCGCCTGCTCGGCCTGTCGCACCGGCATTCTTTCCTGATCGGCGCGTCGCTGGGACAGATCGGGGAATTTTCATTCGTGCTGGCGGCGATGGGCTTGTCGATGGGCGCTATCGTGCCGGAGGAATACAAGCTGGTCGTCGCCATCATCGCGCTCAGTTTGATCCTGACGCCGTTCTGGATGGTATTGCTGAACCGCATGCACCTGATCCATCACCAGATCGTCTCCAAAGTGATGAAAAAAGACCAGGCAGGATGACATGCATGAATCGCACAAGCTGACCCGCCACCCGCCCGGCACGGCACCGGGCACTCTGGTCCCCCCGGAAAATGCGCTGCCCACCGAAATCCAGGCCATGGCCTATGACGGCGAAAGGCTGATCGAGGAGACGGTCGTTACGCCGGAGGACGCGCGCGCCCTGGCCGATCACTGGGAGCATGTCTGGATCAACGTCGACGGACTGGCGTCGAAGGACATCATCGAGCGTTTCGGCAAGCTGTTCGGCCTGCACGCGCTGGCGCTCGAAGATGTGCTTAACCCCTATCAGCGCCCGAAGGCGGAGGAGTACGATTCCGTCAGCTTCATCGTGACGCATATGGTGCGGATCGAGAACGGGCGGCTGGTCATCGAACAGCTGAACATGTTTCTGGGCAGGAATTTCATTCTGACCTTTCAGGACAAGCCCGGAGACTGTTTTGGTCCGATCCGCGACCGTATCCGCAAGGGCGCGGGGCGACTGATCCGCACAGGCGGCGCGGATTATCTCGCCTATGCCCTTCTGGACGCAGTCGTGGACAGTTATTTTCCGGTGCTGGAGCAATACGGCGAATGGATCGACCGGCTGGAAGACGAGGTGATCGGCCAGGCCAACCGCAAAACGATCGAACGTATCCACCACATTCGCCGCAAGCTGAGCCGTATGCGCCACGCCGTCTGGCCGATGCGGGAGGCGATCAACCACTTCGCCCGCCTGCCCTGCGTCACGGAATCGACGCGCCTGTATGTGCGGGACTGCCACGATCACCTGATCCAGATTCTCGATCTGCTGGAGGCTGACGGCGAACGCGCCTCCAGCCTGGTCGAGGTCTATCTGTCCAGCGTCAGCAACCGGCTGAACGAAGTGATGAAGGTCCTGACCATCATCACGACGATCTTCATCCCGCTCAGCTTTATCGCGGGCATTTACGGAATGAATTTCGATCATATGCCGGAACTTCACTGGCGTTACGGCTATCCAGCCGTCCTGGCACTGATGGCCGCGATCGCCATCGCCCTTGTTATCTACTTCCATCGCCGCGGCTGGATCGAATGGCGCAAATAGACCGATATAAAACCATAGAGCGCATTACCGCTTCCGCTTGGACCGGGTCTGTGCCATAACGGATTCTCAAAAAACAGGGAACGGAAGATAGACTTGGTCGCGCGCGTCCGCACAGTATCGTTTCATGGCGTCCAGGTCCGTGACGTCGATGTCGAGGTGCAGATCTCGCCGGGCCTGCCGTCCTTTACCGTGGTCGGCCTGCCGGACAAGGCGGTGGCGGAAAGCCGGGAACGGGTGCGCGGCGCGCTGCATGCGCTCGGCCTCTCCCTCCCCGCCAAGCATCTGGCGGTCAATCTGGCCCCTGCGGATCTTGCCAAGGAAGGCAGTCATTATGATTTGCCGATCGCGCTGGGCCTGTTGTCCGCCATGGGTGTTGTGCCGCAGGATGCCTTGAGAGATGCGCTGGTGCTGGGTGAGCTGTCGCTCGATTCCGCTATCCGTCCCGTCGCCGGTGTCCTGCCCGCTGCGATGCACGCGGCATCCAACGACAACAGCCTGATCTGCCCGGCGTCCTGCGGCGGGGAGGCCGCATGGGCGGGTGGCATCGATATTGTCGCGCCGCGCGACCTGCTGCAACTGATCAATCACTTCAAGGGCGTTCAGGTCTTGTCGCCGCCCAAGGCCGTGCTGGGCGAAAACGTGCAGCGGCACGGACCGGACCTTGCCGATGTGCGCGGACAGGAAACGGCGAAACGCGCCCTGGAAATCGCCGCGGCGGGCGGACACAATCTGCTGATGCTCGGGCCGCCGGGATCGGGCAAATCGATGCTGGCCTCATGCCTGCCCGGCATTCTGCCGTCCCTGACGCCACGCGAGGCGCTGGAAGTCTCCGGTATTATGTAGCAAATACACCAAGCCGGTTAGTCATGGGGGAGAGCCATGATTAAAAATCGCCCTCTCTTTGGCGTCCTTAGCAAACTCTCTCATATATTCGTACTGTTCGGCATCGCATTCTTCGTCGGCACAATTCCAGTGGTCGCAGCGCTCGACGACTGGAATAATCTCATGCTTCGAAGTGAACCGAGGTGTAATAAGATAACAGAACTTGGTAATGTGATTGGGGGTGTCGGGGAAGACATCGTTGTAACTCAGCGCGCCCCGGATGATCCAAGCAAGATCGGCATCCTCCAAATCAGAGCGATTAATTCGCCAATCGCCATAAGTAGTCAGCACTTGTTGCGGTCCCAAAAAGGCGCGTCTTGCCTTGTCTGTCGGGATCAAGGCGGGATCTTCAATAGGGAGAAAGCTCTCGTCCAGGTCATCCCCGTAGATTTCTTCAAGGACCCATCCACCTCTAAGGTTCTTGGTTGGGGTAATGCCGCTGTTTTTGATTTCGGGAGACAAACTCCATCCTATCAGAGCGCCTTTTTTGTTGAGCATATCCTCAATCACCGGATAGCTAACCGTGATGAAAGCGCGTTGGACGGCTACCGTTGCTTGCCGCGCAACCGCAGTAGCGGCTTTCATTTCGTCAAGTTGGCGTTGGCTGATACGCGTTTGCCAGATGGTGGCGCCGAAAGCCAAAATGATCACGCCAATCCCTACCCACTCTCTAATAGCGGTTCGGCGGTATTGGGAATCGTTCTCTTTGTTGTTTCGTTCATACTCTCTGCGCATGCTGTCCAGCGTGCGGACTACCTCCATGTAGTCTTTGCCCTTGCCGCAATATGTATGGGCGGAACGGGCGTGTCGCTGATTCTGGACTTTATGTTTGGGTCTGTGCTTCCATGAAATCACGTAACAAAGTTACGATATTGATGTGCCTCCCGCTAGGCTTCAATGAGTCCCTTGACAATAAAAACGCTGCCGGTGCCAATTACCTATGGGCAAAATGCGTCAATACGCCGATACGATCACTTCATACGTCAAGCTATACCAACTGGTTAGCGGAGGCGGCATAGTGGGTGTAGGTCTCATTACCGTTTATGTCGCTAAAGCTACTACATGGCTTAACGGATATGGTGCCATTGGATGGTGGAGTGCTGGTTTAGTGGGAGCGCTTCTTGCTGCTTTGGTTTTAGCTGCTCTGGCAGGAGCACGCTATCTTTGGGAATATGGTGCTTCTAGTCGTAGATGGTCGAGGACAGCCGAAAAGGTAAACCCCCTTGATCCCGTGTTTACGGGCAAGCGCATTGAGCTTGCAGAACTCACAAATCCTTTTTCGAGACTAATTGAAGGCAAGACGTTTACTAACTGCGAGTTGATGGGTCCTGCAAACGTACTGTTCATGGGCGGTGAGGTAAACGGCACAGGTTTTTACGACTGTTGTTTTGTTGTCGTGCGACAGGATGCGATAATTTCGCCGCGTATGTTTACATTTCTAAAAAATTCCAAGATTTTTGGTGGAGCTATTTGGAATTGTATCATTTATATAACGCCTGATATGGCAGAGCAGTTCAAGGATAAGGGCATTAACTTCATTAATGCTTGAGCCACTTTTGCGATTCGTCATAAATCTTGGTCACTTGACGCAGTAGCGGCTCACCGCCGCGCAAACGGCTCCCTGCCTTGGCTGAAGCATCGTCTAGATACGAGACGAAACGTTCTGCGCGATCTTTTGGAGATAATTTTTCGTCTTCTGGGCGGTCAGTCATGATCGTTTATAGCATAGGATGACCCGAAGCGAAACCGCGTCACTGTTCTTGTATTGTTCTTATTCAGGCGATACGCTGCCATTATGCGCGACACCGTATCGGATTACCTGACTCTTGGAGAGTTGGCGGACAGAAGGGGCTTGTTAATTGTCCATTGCACTCATTGTAAGCGGACGAAAACCTTTCCGGCTAAGACCATGCTCGAAGGGATGGGGCGGTCAAAGTACGTCTTGGGTATACGCTTCCGCTGCATGCGCTGTCATAGGAGGGGATACAAGGCGAAGCCCTTTGTCCCGTATTAATCCCGGTCATCCAGCCGGAGGGTTTTACAGCCGATAGCCTCAAGGCACTGAATGAAGAACACAGCGGTAAAGCTTCCCCGCGCCAGCTTGTTAGCGATGTTCCGTTCCGAGTCTTTCACCCCAATGGCTTCCAGCTTCTCCGCCAGTTCCTTATAGCCCACATTCCGGCGCTTTAGCTCCGCCTTGAGAATCCCCTTAACGTCCTTCGTCCAGTCTCGGTCAGCCATATCACGCCTCTTGATGATAAAAATCATCATATATGATGTTTTTGCCATTGACAATGAGACTAAATACCATCATATTCGATGTATAAATATCGGATTTGATGATTATGGCTCAACACTTCTTATTATCGGCGCAGGCAAGAACGCTCTCCATCGTGAGCGTTGCCCGCATGTCCGAAGAGGAAGCGCGGGCCACCTTCCAATCCATCCGCTGGGCCGACAATGACGGCAAACCCTGCTGCCCCAAATGCGGTTGCGTCTCGGTTTACAGCTACGCCACCCGGCCAATCTGGAAGTGCAAGGCCTGCAACAGCCAGTTCTCCCTGACATCCGGGACGATCTTCGCCAGCCATAAAATGCCGCTGCGGGATTACCTCTTGGCAATCGCTATTTTTGTGAACGGTGCCAAGGGCGTTTCCGCCCTGCAATTGAGCCGGGATATCGACGTTCAATATAAGACGGCCTTCGTTCTGGCCCATAAACTACGCGAAGTCATGGCTTCCCAGATGAACAACCTTACCGTATCGGGCGAGGTCGAGATTGATGGTGCCTATTTCGGCGGATACGTGAAACCCGCGAACCGGAAGGTTGATCGTAAAGACCGCCGCCGTCTGCAAAACCAGACTGGCAAGCGCCGGGTTGTCGTGGTCGCTCGTGAGCGGAAGGGCAAAACCCAATCCTTCGTATTCAAGACCGAGGATCAAGCCGTTCCTTCCATCCGCAAGCACGTTGCGCCCGGTTCCGTCATTCATGCCGACGAAGCCGCCTCATGGGATAGCCTCCATGCTCACTATGAAGCCAAGCGCATCAATCACTCGGAATGCTATGCGGATGGTCAGGCTTGCACCAACCAAGCTGAAAGCTTCTTCTCCCGCCTTCGCCGTGCGGAAATCGGCACTCACCATCATATCGCGGGTTCCTATCTGGAAAGCTACGCGGATGAAATGGCTTGGAGAGAAGATAACCGCCGGATCAGCAATGGCGAACAATACGCTGCGGTCGTTGCTGCATCTGCCACGCATCCTGTCTCAAGACAGTGGAAAGGATACTGGCAGCGTTGCAAGGGGTAGAGTAAGGCGGCGGACTCTACATTAACCCGCCTTCCTCGTCAATATAACGAATGGACTTATGTCCATGGGCGGACTATATTCAAATATATAGGAGTCCGTGCAAGTGGAAATAACGGGTCACGATTCAAGAGCAATAACCAACGAAATTTTGCGTGTTGCAAACGCGAAAGGAATTAAGCTGTCTTTAATGCAGCTCATAAAAGTCGCTTTCTTTGCGCACGGCTGGTCTCTGGTGTTATTAGATCGACCGCTTTCTAAGCATCAAGCTCAAGCGTGGCAATACGGGCCGGTGTTCCCGCCTGTATATAAGTTTTACAAGGAAGCTGGATCAGGTGAAATTACTCAGCCAGCTTGTGATGCAACCGGATTGTGCGTTGAAGAAACGTTTGATGACAATGAAAAGAAGATAATTGATGAAGCCGTAGAAGGATACGGCAGACTTGGCGCTTTCAAGCTTTCTCAACTTACGCATGAGAAGGGTAGCCCATGGGAACGCACGATTAAGGAGTTGGGGATATACAAGCCTATCCCTAATGAATGGATTAAAGAGTATTTCGGCAGTATACGGAGCCAATAAGACGTGGCCCCAAACACTGGACAGCTCAGTGCGCTTATTAAAGGTCATAAGGCCAAGCTGCCTAAAACCAAATCCATACAAGATTCATTTGACGACTTCTATACCAGCGTCGAGCAATTGTTAGAGGACATTGCTAATGATGCGAAGGAGCGCGCAGAATTTCGGGAGGCGTTAACAGAGAACCTTAGAGAACGTACAACGGAGATAAAGTCTCTGCGTTCAGCCAGAAAGATCCTGCTTTGTATAGGTGGAGGCATGTGCATTATTGTAATGTCCATGTTCTATTTTGTGCTGCTGTGTCCATTCTCCGTTTTGCATGTTGGCACGTTTCGTCATGAAGCCGCACAAGTTGCGTTCATTTCAGCAAGCTTTGTTTCCTCGTTTGGCTTAATTGCGATTATTCTGCGAGGAATTCTTAAAAACAGTGAGGCTGATAGCGGTCATATAGTACCTGACGGCATAAAAATGATTGCTGATATATGGAGCGGCCCCCACAAACCGTAGCTCAGTCGCTAATGCACCAAACCTGCACCTTCCCCTTTTCCTCAACAGACACCACCCGCCCTTGATCCCGCTGCGCCCGCAAGGTCGCACTGACGCGCCGGTTAATCACGCGGGTAAGCACCTTGTCATGCGCCTTCATGCCCTTCTCCCGCATGACCTCCCTTGTAATCTCCGCCACGGTCATAGGACGCCCGCCGAGCCGTAAGACCTCATAGACCAGCCGCAGGGACTCCCCGCGTCCCGCCCATGTGCCGGGCCGGGTTTTGGATATCTCCGCGTTCTCAAGCTGAATTTCCGGCTGGAACTCCCTGATTGTCGCGTCCAGATGTTCAAGGGTAAGCATCATATGCTTGATCTCGGCACGGCATTCTTCAATGCGTCCGGTAATCTCGCGCCTACGGTTTAAAAGGGCTGATAATACGTCCTCGGTCATGGTATGATATTAACAAGACCGGGAGAAAGGGCAGAGAGGCCGCTTGGTGTATTTGCTACATAATACCGGAAGTCTCCATGGTGCACTCGCTCGCCGGATCGCTGCCCGAAGGCGGGCTGCTCAGGAACAGGCCGTTCCGCGATCCCCATCATTCCGCGTCCCTGCCCGCCCTGGTGGGCGGCGGCATCAAGGCGAAGCCGGGAGAGATCAGCCTCGCGCATCACGGCGTGCTGTTCCTCGACGAACTGCCCGAATTCGCGCGCCCGACGCTCGAATCCCTGCGCCAGCCTCTGGAAACCGGGCAGGCGGTCGTGGCGCGCGCCTACCATCACGTGACCTATCCGGCCCGGTTCCAGCTGATCGCCGCCATGAACCCGTGCCGGTGCGGCCATCTGGGGGATCCCGGTCTGGAATGCACCAAGGCCCCGCGCTGCGCCGCCGATTATCAGGCAAAGATTTCCGGCCCGCTGCTCGACCGCATCGACTTGCAGGTCGACGTGCCCGCCGTGCCGGTCAGCGCCCTGGCCACGGCACCGGCGGGAGAGCCTTCCGCCGCCGTGGCCGCGCGGGTGGCAGCGGCGCGGGAGATCCAGAGGGTCCGCCAGGATGGCGCTTTGAACGCCGTCCTGTCTCCGGCAGACATAGAAAGAAATATCGTTCTTCAGGACGATGCAAGCGACCTTCTGGCCCAGGCGGCGGAGCGTCTGAAACTCTCGGCGCGGGGATACCATCGCCTGCTCCGCGTCGCGCGGACGATCGCGGATTTATCCGGTGGGGCCGAAGCCCTGACACGCACGCATATTGGCGAAGCGTTGTCCTATCGGCGGATGCGTATGACTGAACAGAAAATATAGTATTTTCAAGGATTTTCGTTGGTCTCATCTTTAAAAAACACCATTTTCATTGCGCCAGAACCGTTAACACGGTAAAATAGTTAAAATTTAAATGGTTATGTTTTGGTGGTTTCAAGATAAAGGAGAGTTGAGGCGGTAATGCCTTTAGAATCCTTAGCAACGGCAGGCGACGCATTGGCCGCAAGGTTGAATGCATCAGGAACTGTTGAGCCTCTGTCTGACCTGTCGACAACGCCCAGACAAGGCCTTTTCAGCGGACTGAATGGTTTTTATGACCGTGCTACGAACCTGAACGGTTTGATAATGGACCAGGATCCGGACCGTTATTCTATCGCTCCGGGCGTAAGCGGTCTGACGCATTTTACTCCCGCTCCGCCTGTGTTCTGGAATAATGCTTTCATTAACCGCAACCGGAATGCCGATCCCGCAGCAGCATCGACAAGCCAGACTCCGCAAGCCATTCCAGATCTGACTCATCAGATAGCGTTAGTTGATGCAGCCCTGAATGCCAAAGGCTCCGTCAAACCTGACAACACCAAGACTTTCGTCGCAAGCGTCAATGCCGGTGACCTCGCGCAGCGGAACATGGACAATCTTGATGCTACGACCAAGGGCCTGATCGCCATGGCTGAAATCGTCAAAGCAACGAAAGGGCCTGGAAATACAGGACAATTCACCCTGACAGGTGGCATGGCTGTTTTGGGCAATGCCGCTCTTCGCACGGCATTGAACAATTCGGCTATTTCCCCGGCGGCAGGGGCTGTCATTCAGGCCGCCATGGAAATGACGCCCGAAATGGTGATCCGTAGTAACAGCACGCCTGTCCTCCGTCCAGGACGCGGCAACGATACAAGCGTATACAGCAGTCAGCCCGGGTATTCCGGTTCGGCACCCGATGCGCAACCTTATCAGCCGGTTGCCTTCACTACGGGACCTTCCAGAGATCATGAGCCTGTGGTGTCTCATCACGACATTGATAAGCTGGATCTGAATGCCATGTACCGCGATATTGAAGCTTTGCATATCCAGGCTTCCCAGGCGGTCGATCTGATGCAGCACCGCCAAGAGAATGGTGTTACTATCGGCCAGAACGAAGCCGTCGAACTGGCCTCGACCCGCCCGGGAGCAGAAGAGCGCATGGCAGTTGGCCCACAAGCCATTCGATATTTCGATCTAAAGCCCGGTTAGGGCATTCTTTGAACTGCCTTTTCTGAGATTCCCCCTTCCCGTGCCCCGGACATATGATAAAGTCTTAAGTCCGATGGTCAGGGTTTAATCACGCCATGCAATATTCGCACGACAGGAAACAGGCTCGGGAACATGCCGATTCCGCGCTGGAGCGTATCGAGCGCGAAACCCTGCCCGCAACGCCGGATATCTTCGAACTCTGGTACTGCTATTTCGCGGGGCAGAGCGCGGAAGTCACGCGCGCCATCGACATTCTGATCGCCAACAACCAGAAAATCACCGAAGACCGGTGCCGTGAGCTGTATCACCGGTTCCTGAGCGATTCCCAGACGGAAGAAACCGTCCGCCGCGCGGGCGACCAGATCAACGCCACGCTGCAGACCGTCAGCGGCGTCGTGCAGGACGTCAAAAGCGCGACGAGCGAATACAGCGGCAAGCTGGAAGACGTGTCGGACCAGATCGACTCGATCAAAAGCCCGGCGGAGCTGAAAGCCCTGGTGCAGTCGATGATGAGCGACGCCGACGCCATGGTGGCCCGCAACCAGAAGCTGGAGGCCGAGCTGGACCGGTCGTCCCATGTGATGGAGGAATTGCAGCGTGATCTGGAAACCGTGCGCAAGGAGGCGATGACGGACGGCCTGACCGGCCTTTCCAACCGCAAGGCGTTCGACGCGGCCATCCGGCGCGTGGCGGAGGAAGCGGCGGAGTCGGGCGGCACGTTCTCCCTCCTGATGGTCGACATCGATTATTTCAAGAATTTCAACGACAATTTCGGGCACCAGATCGGAGACCAGGTTCTGCGACTTGTCGCCCGCACCCTGACGGATGGGGTCAAGGGCCGCGATATCGCGGCGCGCTATGGCGGAGAGGAATTCGCGATCATCCTGCCTGATACACCGCTGGATGCAGGCGTCCATGTCGGCAACACGCTGCGCAAGGTCGTAGCCACCAAGGATGTCATTAACCGCAACACCAGCGAAAAGCTGGGCCGGATCACCATGTCGGTCGGGGCGGCGGAATGGCGTCCGGGAGAAAACATTACAGACCTGATTGAGCGAGCCGATGCCGCGTTATATACCGCCAAGCATAACGGGCGGAATCAGGTCGCCGCCGCGCCGACGCCCGGCACGGCCAAAAAGTAATCAGCAGCATTCGCCTTTGGGATTGGTGTGATCGTCTGATTCCCCGTGATCGTGGCCGCAATGTTCATCATGCACATGATGATGGTGATGACCACAACAACTGCCGTCCGCGTTATGGATATGGCTGTGAGGCAGAACCGAACCGGAGAGAGACATAGTCGTTGACCCCATCAGGCTGCGTTTCATCCAGTCGAACTTTTTACTCATCTCATTGATCCTCTTACATATTCTCGCCATCATATAGAAAACATGGACGAACGTAAAGATTCCTGTCGACACAGGACATAATATTATGCTGTACTGCAAAAAATTCAGGGTGGAAAGGGGAACGGCAATATCGTTCCGGACGTTCTTCCTTGGGCAGTCATCATAGAAAGATCTAACCATGCATATGATCGAAGAGAGTATTGATACAGGTTTTGCCTGGTATGATCCGAGCGGCATTTTAAGCTTTCGGGCGAAAGATATCCCGTCGACGGATTTAAAATATTAATGATTTCAGCGGCTGTGCGCCGACACAAAAAACCCCGGAAATGCTCCGGGGTTTTTTGTTTAAAGCTGCGGCATGCTTGCGATCCCGATCGGTCTGCGCTTTAATGCAAAGCACAACATCAAAAAAAGAGGAACCTAAGATGGTTATGGCCCTGAACCTCGGTTTTCCGCGCATCGGCGTCAACCGCGAACTCAAGAAAGCGCAGGAAGCGTTCTGGAAGGGCAAGGCCAGCGCGGCGGAACTGCAGGCCACGGCAAAGGAACTGCGCCTGCGCCACTGGACCCTGCAGAAAAGCGCGGGCATATCCTATCTTCCCTGCAACGATTTCTCCTTCTACGATCAGGTGCTGGACATGTCCTGCCTGCTCGGCTGCATCCCGTCGCGCTACGGCTGGAAGGGCGGCAATATCGATCTCGATACTTACTTCGCCATGGCGCGGGGCCGCCAGGCGAACGGGCAGGACGTGCCCGCGGCGGAAATGACAAAATGGTTCGACACCAATTATCACTACATCGTCCCGGAATTTGAAAAAGGGCAGGCGTTCAAGCTGTCCAGCACCAAGATCTTCGACGAGTTCGCGGAGATGAAGGCGGCTGGATTCGACGGCTATCCCGTCCTGATCGGCCCTGTGACCTATATCCATCTCGGCAAGGCGAAATACGATTCCTTCGAGCCTAAGGAGATCATGGAACGCCTGCTGCCCGTTTACGAAGAGATCCTGAAGAAACTGGCGGCGCAGGGCGCCGAGTGGGTGCAGATCGACGAGCCCTATCTGGCGATGGATCTGTGCGACGGCGCGCGCGGAGCGTACAAGGCCGCCTATGACCGCCTCGCCAAAGCCGTGCCGGGGCTCAACATCATGCTGGCGACCTATTTCGAAGGGCTGCGCGACAACCTGGATGCCGCGTTCGCCTTGCCGGTCACGGCGCTGCATGTCGACCTCGTCCGCGCGCCGGGTCAGCT
>JBDHTS010000038.1:0-20449 GCA_039808845.1 Alphaproteobacteria bacterium
GCTTGAGGCCTGAGCTGAAAGCCCGCGACGCCATCATGCGCGTCACGCTGGAAATCAACTGCTCTATATTCAGCTTTTCTTCGTCCAGCTCCACCCGGCCCGCCTCGATCTTGGACATATCGAGCACCTCGTTGATGATCTCCAGCAGATGCCGGGCGCTCAGATGGATATCGCCCAGATATTCCTTGTACCGGTCGTTGCCCAGCGGCCCGAACGTTCCCTTCATCATCATCTCCGAAAAGCCGATGATGGCGTTCAGCGGCGTCCGCAGCTCATGGCTCATATTGGCCAGGAAGGTGGATTTGGCCTGGTTCGCGGTATCCGCTTGCTCCTTCGCCACGCGCAGCGTGATTTCCATCTGCTTGCGCAGGGTGATGTCCATGATCGTCGTCACCTGGAAGCGCCGCCCGTGCGACAGTTCCAGCGCCGCGGTCGTAAAAAGGGCGTTGGCGATATTGCCGTCGCGGCGGATCAGCTTCATCTCGCCGGAAGACCTGATCCCGCTTTTCAGAAATTCCTCGTGGCTGCGGCGGGCCTGCTCCCGCTCGTCCGGCGTGAAGAGTTCCGTGAACTCCTTCCCGATCAGTTCGTTGCGGGTCCAGCCGTAAATCCGGATGAAACTGTCGTTGATCCGGACGATCCTCTGCTGCTGGTCCGTCACGACGATGCCGACCTCGCTGACATCGAAAACGGATGTCAGGAGGGAAATGGCGTCATCCCTTTCCCTCTGCAGCGACGTCGTGTCCGATCCCGCGGGAACGGCCATGACATCCAGCAGAATGACGTCGCCTTGCGCGTTCATCACGGGATTGACCCAGAACCCGCCCATGCGCATCCCGGTGGGCAAAGACGGCGTGGATTTGCTGACCACCGGTTTCTTCTGACGGAACGCGGCGTCCAGGAACTCCCGGAAATAACGCATGCTTTCTTCATCGAGCGCGTCGGCGAGGTTTTTTCCGATCAGCTGATCCCGCATTTTGTTGAAATAGCTGGCAGCGCGCTGATTGGCTTCCACGATGACGAACGCATTGCCTTCCCCCGGTTCGACGACGAACCGCGGAACGGGCATTGTGTCAAAAAGCAGCGCGTGGTCCATTGGCGTCGTTCACCCTGCCTTGCGCTTCAGGACGGTACCGAACATGCGGTCGCCCGCGTCCCCCAGGCCGGGAAGGATATAGGCGTTGCCGTCCAGTTTCTCGTCCAGCGCGGCAGCATAAACTTTCACTTCGGGATGGGATTCCAGCAGCGTTTTAACGCCCTCCGGCGCGGCGACCAGGGACATCAGGCGGATCTGCCCCTGCTCCGCGCCCGACCGCATGACGGCGTCGATCGCATGGCGCGCCGAATGCCCCGTGGCCAGCATGGGATCCGTAATGATGAACAGGCGGCCCTCCGCGTCCGGCAGCTTCACGAGATATTCGACAGGCTGCTTCGTGTCATGGTCGCGGTAAAGGCCGATATGCCCGATCCGCGCCGAAGGAATCAGCTCCTCCAGCCCGTCGGCCATGCCGAGCCCGGCCCGCAGCACCGGAACGATCGCCAGCTTTCGGCCTTCGATCACCGGCGCCTTCATCCGCTGCATTGGCGTTTCGATGTCGATGGACGCCGTGGCCAGGTCGCGGGTCAACTCATATCCCATCAGCAGCGAGATTTCCCGCAGCAGCAAACGGAACAGCGCCTTGCCGCAGGACGCATCGCGCATCAGGGTCAGTTTGTGCCGGATCAGCGGATGGTCGCAAATCTGGAGGTTCGGGAAAGGCGAGGGCGTTCCCATGGCATGATCTTTCTCAGGCTTTTTCCGCCACGCCCATATTATGGATGAGGCGGGAGAGCGGGCTTTGCTCATGATATTCCAGGGCCTTGTCGCCGCCTTCATGTTTATAGCGGTCCAAGTCGTTGCGCATATTGTCCATCAACTCCTCCAGCGTATCGCCCGGCAGAGGTTCCGCCACGCAATACGACATGGTCAAAGGCTCCGTGCCCCCGTCGCCGTTGGGAACGAACAGCTTTTCCTGCTCCAGAAAGGCGCGCAGGCGGTTGATCGCCGCCTTGCCGCCATTGGCGTCCGCATGCTTCAGGGACATGACGAATTCCGCCTCGGCGGAGCGGTAGCCGTCATCGAAGGACCGGATGCATTTGCGGATCAGACGGCCCAATACGGCCATGATCTCCATCTGCCATGTCTCGTCGCACAGCTCACGGATCTTGTCATAGTTGTCGATCCGCGCCACGGCCAGGCCGAACGGGCGCCCGCGCCGCGAACGCCGCTCCAGCTCCCGGCGCAATTCAATGACCATCGCCTCGCGGCTGCGCAGCCCGCTCATGGGATCGATCCCGCTGTCGGCCTGGGCCGCGTCGAATTCAAGGCGGCGAAGCTGCGTGACAAAACCTTCATAGAGGTTGCAGAAGGTTTCAAACATCATGATGTCAGGCTTGAACTTCGGGTCGGCCGACTTGAACATCTTGTCCGCGGTCTCCATCAATTCGTCATGGACGCGTTTGATATTCTGCAAAACGGATTTTTGAAGAAAATCCTCGTTTTGCACTTCAGACAGCCATGCCTGGAAGCTTTCCGGCATATCGAGGGGATCTTCACTCGTTTCAGGATAAAAGATCTTGCGGACGGCCAGCCCGAACCATTCGGCATGGTCATCCAGGACCGCCGCCAGCTTCCTGAATTTGCTATCGACTTCGTAATTTGAGGCCATGTCCGCGGTGCTGAAAATGGGAAAACGAACGCATTCCCTAAATTATAGGATAAATCTGACGGTTTGGTTAATAAATTCTCTTATTCCGGTAGCCACTCGGATTCCAGCGCGTCCAGCGTGCCACCCCTAAGGGCTTGACGAACCTCGCGCATCAGGCGGTTCATCTGGGCGACGTTGTGCTGGGACACCAGCTGCGAACCCAGAAGCTCGTCAGCCTTTAACAAATGATGAATATAACCCCTGGAGAAATCGCGGGAGGCGGGAATATCCAGCGAAGGATCCAGCGGTTCCTTGTCTTCCTTGTACCTGGCATTCCGAAGATTGATCCGCCCCTCCCCGCCCTTCGTCAGGGCCCAGCCGTGCCGGGCGATCCGTGTCGGGGAGACGCAATCGAACGTATCGATCCCCAGCCGGACGCAGGAAAACACGTCCCGCACCGTGCCGATCCCCAGCAGATGAACCGGGCGGTCGGGATGGATCTGCGGCATGCACCAGGAAACGATCTCGTAAAACTGCTCGACCGATCCGCCCAGGCAATCGCCGATGGCCGTGCCGAAGAACGGGCTGTCTTTCGTCCAGGCGCAGCTTTCGGCACGCAAATCCTCGTAAACGCCGCCTGAAACGATGCCGTACAGCGCCTGCCGGCCCGTATGGCCGCGCTCGAACTCGGCCAGGCTGCGGTTGCCCCAGCGGTGGCTGCGCCGCAGGGCCATCTCCGTATAGGAACGGTCGACATGAAATGCCGTGCATTCGTCGAACTGATAGATCAGGTCCGCGCCCATCCGGCGCTGGATGTCGATGGAGACTTCGGGCGTCAGGCGCAGCGTGTTGCCTTCCCAGTAGGATTTGAAGGCCGCGCCCTCCTCGTCGATCTTGATCAGGCTGCGCTCTTTCTTGCGGTTGCGGCCCTTGATTTCATCGGCAACGGAGCCGTGTCCCATCGAGAAAATCTGGAAACCGCCAGAATCCGTCATCATTGGGCCGTTCCATTGCATGAACTCATGCAGCCCACCCATTTTCTCGATCAGCTCCGCCCCAGGCTGGATCATCAGGTGATATGTATTGGCGAGAATAATGTCCGCTTTCGCTTCCCTCATCGCCTGAGGCGACAGGTTTTTAATGGCCGCCTTGGTGCCACAGAAAATATAGTTGGGGGTTTCGATCGCGCCGTGCGGCGTGGTCAGGCGTCCGAGCCGGGCGCGCGACTTCGGATCGCGATACAGGATATCGAAGGAAAATCCCGGATAATCGATCTTCGCCGGCGGCTGGACGACAATAGGCGCAAGAACCTTCTTGCGCCTGCGCCGTGACGATTTATGAGAATGTGCATCATCCATAAAGGAACATTGCCATCTTCTCCCTCTCCCAAAGGGAGAGGGTTGCGTAATCTTAATGGAGCGAAGCGGAATTTAGATGGAGCTGGGTGAGGGGTTGCGCCTTGGCAGGATTGCATAACTTATCCATCCGTGAACCCTCTCCGCTGCGGCTAACTCCGCTTCGCTTCGCAAGCCTCGCGCCTCTCCCTTGGGGAGAGGAACCGAATAATCTCTAAGCCTTGGCGGCGGTCGCCTTGACGATCAGTGTGCGGACGGAACGCAGGGAAGGATCCAGCTTGCTCGGCGCGGTGCCCAGAAGCCATGCATCCAGCCCGCCCTTGTGTTCCAGCGTGCGAAGGCCCGCGTTGCTGACCTTGATCGAGACCGTGCGGCCCAGGGCTTCGCTGTAAACGCTCTGCGTCTTGACGCTCGGCAGGAAGCGGCGGCGGGTCTTGTTCTCGGCGTGGGAAACGTTGTTTCCGGTCAGAACGCCCTTTCCGGTGACGATGCAGCGGCGGCTCATGGGTATAATCCTTGTTATCTGCGGTTTATTCCGGCACGGACAATAGGAGGAAGGGTGCCGGAAAGTCAAGCATTTAAAACAATGCTATTGCCTTAGCTGCATACTACATATTGGCACCATCATAAAAAATACTTAAAGTTCATGCTGAACTGATATGAAGGGTGTCAACAAACAGAGGTTGCCGTGGAGATTGATGAAGTAACCAACGCACATGTTGCGCGAATTTCAAAGGAAATTCAGGCAGATATATTCTTTTATTCTGGAGACATAAATCACGCTGGCTCTACTGAAATTGTTAAACTTACAACTGATCCGACAAACCCTAACGTGCTTTTCATTCTATGTACGCCCGGAGGAACACCCAATGACGGCTACAAGATCGCACGACGACTGCAAAATCAATATGAAAAATTCACTTTATTTGTTCACGGTTATTGTAAAAGCGCTGGAACGCTTATTGCCATCGGTTCTGATGAAATCGTAATGAGTGATACGGCTGAATTTGGTCCTTTGGATGTTCAAACAAGTGACGGTGCAGAAATTGGCATACTTAGTTCTGGATTAACTCTCTTTGAAGCAATGCGCCATCTTCAAGATCGATCCTATGAATATTTTAAAGAGTGTCTAATCGAACTTGTTGAAAATGGGCTTTCAACAAAGAATGCAGCCGCTATAGCTGCAACATTAAGTACGGGCCTGTATGCCCCCGCTATGGCGGGAATAGAGCCCAACAAAATTGGTGAATTAAGCCGATCTATGAAAATTGCCATTAAGTATGGCGAAGAACTAATTGGACAGGGAAGGGGCAATATAGCAATCGAAGGGCTAGTTGGTTTGGTTACTAATTACCCCGAGCACAGTTATGTAATTGATCGTCAGCAGGCAGAAAAATTATTTAGTAATGTTCGCGGCAATACTAACGATGAGCAAGCTATGGCATTTGGCTTAAAAAACGAAATAAAATATCCCGTGAAAGGCACTCCAAAAGTGCTAAAATTATTTCCTAGAGAGGAGGCAGAACATGGCAAAAATGAGCAAGGAAGCACAAAAGGCTCTACAGAAAAACCTGCAAGAGCAACAGAAACTAAGTCGAATAATCTACCAAAACCTGAGCCAGCGAACGTCTCCGGCTAATCGTAGACATATTCCAAATATGGATTCAAAAAAGGTGGCTGAGGTTTTTTCTCAATAAGGCTAACTTATACTCACGGTTCTCTATAAAGAAAGCAGAACGCCGCCAAGCCCCGCGGCCAGCAGCAGATGCGCCATCACGCTGATATACAGCGCCCGGCGCAGATGGCCGGGCTCCAGCCGGGCTGTCGCATGCTCCGGCCCGGCCCAGCGCCGCTGCAGGGCGCTGCCCTCCAGATCGACGGCGGGGCCGCCCAGACCGACGCCCAGGGCATAGGCCATGGCGGTAACCGGCTTGCCGCCCTCTTCATAAGGGGCGCGGCCTTTGCCCCCGATCAATCCCCCGAAGGCGCGCGTCATGCCGCCCGTGGGCGTGAACAGCCCGGCCAGCGCGATAATCAGCCCGGCAAGCAGCGAGGGCGCGTATCCCGCGACTTTTTCAAGTGCCAGCGGGATCGTGCCGAACCCCTTCCCGAAACCGTCCTTCCCGAAGCGCCAGGCCAGCGCGGCCAGACCGGCGTAGATAAAGGCGCCGTGAAGTCCGGCGATCACGTACCAGAAGGCGGGCGCGACCATGCCCTTGTCGAAAGTCCGCGCCGCCAGGCCCATGCCGTTGCGGGTAATCGAGAAATCGTCCGCGCCGCTCAGGTCGATGCGCGTCGAGCGCGATATCGCGTAATAAGCTCCCGGCACAACCTTCTTGTCGCCCAGCGCGCGGTACAGCCGGATCAGCGTCTTCCACACCGTTCCCGACGTCAGCAGCAGGGAAAGCAGGCATACCTCCGCTGCAAGATAGGGAAGCCGTCCGGCCAGCTTTTCGCCCGCGCTGCCGAAGATCCAGGAAAGGAGCAAAACCGCCAAGGTCACGAAAAACCCGCGGAACAGAAGGTCGGCGCTTTTACGGTGCCTGCGGTCCAGCCTGCCGCCCAAAGTCCCGAACATCCTGTCGATAAAGCCCCAGTACAGCGGATTGGCGTTGCCCATCCACGGGCCGGTCGCCGCCCCGATCAGGGCGGTCAACAGCATGGCCGCGAGCAGGGCCAAAATCCGGTCCGGAACGGCTTCGGGAAAATGAAGGGCATGAAGAAAAGCGTCCATGGCGTTCAAGCGTATGACATTCTTGATTTGGGAGGAACCTCATTTTGTACTATATCTATAAGTATTGAGATTCCTCCGAAAGGATCCTTCCGTGATCTATCACCTATACGATCTTCAGCACGCCCTGCTCACGCCCGCCCGGATCGGCGCGGAAGCGGTGCGGGCGCTTTACCGCCATCCCTGGAACCCGCTGTCCTATACGCAGCCGGGGCGGACCGTTTCCGCCTACGCGGAAATGTTCGAGCGTGTGACGCGCCGGTTCGGCAAGCCGGATTTCGGCCTTCCCGAAACCGTCATTGACGGTAAAAAGGTCGAGATCGTCGAGGAGACGATTTTGGAAAAGCCGTTCTGCACCCTCCTCCGTTTCAAGCGCAAGACGAAGCGCAACGATCCGAAAGTCCTTCTGGTCGCCCCGATGTCCGGGCACTTCGCCTCGCTTCTGCGCGGGACAGTCGAAGCCTTGCTGCCTCACCACGATGTTTACATTACGGATTGGGAGGACGCGCGGCAGGTGCCGCTCAAGGCAGGCCGCTTCAACCTGGACGATTACATCGCCTATCTGCGGGAATTCATGAACCTGCTGGGGCCCGACACCCACCTGATCGCGGTCTGCCAGCCCGCCGTCCCGGTCTTCGCCGCCGTCGCGCTGATGGAGGCGGAGGACGATCCCAACCGCCCGCTGACCATGACCCTGATGGGCGGCCCGATCGATCCGCGCATTTCCAAGACCAAGGTGACCGAGCTGGCCGAAAGCCGCCCGCTCAGCTGGTTCGAAAACGGCGTGACGATGGAAGTGCCCTTCTATTATCCCGGCGCGCATCGCCGCGTTTATCCTGGCTTCATTCAGCTTGGCGGGTTTATGTCGATGAACCTGGACCGCCATGTCGGCTCGCATATGAAATTCTTCGGCCATCTGGTCGCGGGCGACGGCGACTCGGCGGAGGCGCATCGGAAATTCTATAACGAATACCTCTCCGTTATGGATATCTCCGCCGAATTCTACCTTCAAACGGTGGAGACGGTCTTCCAGCGCCACCTGCTGCCGCAGGGCAAGATGCACTGGCGCGATCCGGCGGACGGCAAGCTGCACCGCGTCGATCCCGCGGCGATCACGCGCACCGCGCTTCTCACCGTCGAGGGTGAGCTGGACGATATCTCGGCGCACGGCCAGACCACGGCGGCCCATGAAATCTGCACCAATCTTCCAGCCAACCGCCAGTATCATCATTTCCAGGAAAAAGTCGGCCATTACGGCATCTTCAACGGCCGCCGCTGGAAAACGCATATCATGCCGCGCATCCGGCACTTCATCCGGGATTTCGATCCGGACACCGATTCCGTTCCCGCCGCCGACCTCAAGGAAATTCCGGACAAAAAGCCGGACCGCTGGAACCGGGATGTTCACGGCATCGACGCCGTCCGCTCCCGTCTGGCAGAAAAGCGCGAAAAGGTCGGGATGACGGAAGACCTTTCAGGATAGCGCCGCGCGGCGTAATTGCTGCGCTGCATAGAGACTCCCCGTTTTTTTAACCGTACAGTGTTTCCTAATATTCAACAGGGAGCACTGTCATGTCCTATTATGCGCGCGATCTTGCCCATCGGTTTGCGAAAGCGGAAGGCAGTTTGCTCTCCACATTATGCGATACGATGGCGTTGCCCTTCGCGTTTATGCCGCCACCCTTACGGCTTTTGGGCAATCCCATGAATGCCTCGGCGCGTATGGTGGAACGCCTCACGCGCCAGTACGACGATCCTGGTTTCGGTTATGAATCGACGATGGCAGACGGGGAAATCATCCCGGTCCAGGAAAATGCCACGCTTAACAGCCCGTTCTGCGACCTGCTGCATTTCAAGCGCGATACTGAGAGGAAAGATCCAAAGGTCTTATGGCTGGCGCCGATGTCGGGACATTACGCCTCGTTGTTGAGAGGATCGGTCGAAGCCTTTTTGCCCGATCATGATAATTACATTACGAACTGGAAGAATGCGCGCGATGTTCCTTTGGATTCCGGCGACTTCGGCCTCGAAGATTATGTTCACCAGATCGAAGACTGTCTTAAAGTCATTGGACCTAATACCCATGTCATCGCCGTCTGCCAGCCGACGGTGCCGGCAATGGCCGCCGTTTCGTGCATGGCGGAACGCAACGATTCACACAGGCCGCTCTCGCTGACCTTGATGGGCGGGCCGCTGGATGTCCGCGCCGCCGAAACCGACGTTACGCGTTTTGCAAATGAACATTCGCTCGACTGGTTCAGGCAGCATGTGATCGAAAGAGTGCCCGAAACCGGACGCCTCGTATATCCGGGTGCATTGCAGCTTCAAGGCTTCATGAGCATGAATCCCGGCCGCCACTGGTACGGTCACGCCGCCATGTTCAACGACCTTGTCTTCGGCGATGGAGCAAGCGCATCGAGAAGGCAAACTTTTTATGACGATTATCTGGCTGTGATGGATCTTCCGGCCCGGTTCTATCTGGAAACGATCGATCAGGTATTCCACCAGGCGAACCTCGCCCGGGGCCGGTTTCTCGTAAATGGAAAGGCTGCCGATCCTTCAGCGATCCGCGACACCGTGGTTTTCACAGTCGAGGGTGAAAAGGACGACATCGCCGCGCCGGGCCAGACGGAAGCGGCGCAGTACATGCTGCGCGGGCTCGATCCACGGCATAAATTTCATCACTTGCAGAAAGGCGTCGGCCATTATGGCCTGTTCAACGGCTCCGGCTACCGCAACGCCATCGCGCCGTGCATCAAGGGCGTTATCAGGCATGCCGAACAGGCGGCTGGACTGAACCCTGCGCCATTGCCCGCGGAAAGCCGCATCGTTTTACCCGGTCATTGGGATGAGACGCAGGCCCGCCCGCAATTGAAAAAACTGTACACTCCCGATGCGGACCGCCGAAGCCGTCCCGAAACACCGCATCTGGCCGCATAAAAGGAGATTTCGCGTTGGACATACACAAAACCTTCAACCCCCTTGGGCTTTCTGCGCCGCCTTGTTTACCCGCCGCCTTCGCCCTGCATTTGCACATGGTGGCGGCGGGCTTCGGGCTGATGCGGGATGCCTGCACAGTTTACCGGCGCCCGAAGACCGTTCTTCCGGAGCCTCTGGCTGCTGCGGTCCAGCATGGAATTTTGGTCCAGGCGTTCTGGATTTCCACCCTTCATAAGTTAACATGTGGTACAATAAAGCATGGACTTGGGCCGGATCAGGCGGAAAAGCCTGCAGAAAACAAGGTTAAACTTGATATTTAACGGATATACATAATATTTCCCTTGAATATCAAGAACTTGACCAAGCAGTATTGATCGGGTGGAGGATATGGGTTATAGCGTAGAGTATCATGAATTTCGAGGAAATCAGTCCCCACCTGAGGCTTAAAATAAGCCCGCGCGCGCGGCGCATGGCTCTGCGCCTCGACAGCCACGCCCGCGTGGTGCAGTTGGTGGTGCCCAAGCGGGCCAGCCTTGACCGGGCCTTCGACTTCGCCCGCTTCAACCAATCCTGGATCGAACACCATATCGGGAACCTGCCGAAACTGGTCCTGTTTCGCGACGGGGCGGTTATCCCGTTGTTCGGCAAGGAAATCCGGATCAACATCCATTATAAAAAAGAGCTGAGAGAAACCCGCATCACCTTGAAAAAGAAGGTTCTTTCGGTATACACGAACAAACGCGACCCTTCGGCCCGGATCAAGCGCTTCCTTTATGCCCTGGCGGAAGAGAAAATTTCTAAAATCGCAAAACGGAAAGCTGCCCGTATCGGGAAAGACATCAGCTCGATCAAGGTCCGCGATACCAAAAGCCGCTGGGGCAGCTGTTCCGAGGACCGCAAGCTATCCTTCTGCTGGCGCCTGATCTTCGCGCCGCCGGAAGCTCTGGACTATGTCGTCGCGCATGAAGTCGCCCATCTGCGCCATATGGATCACGGCCCGGCCTTCTGGGCTCTGACCCGCAAGCTCAGCCGCAACTACGATGCCGGTTACTCATGGATGCAGGCGCACGGCCATGAACTGATGCGCTACGGCAAGACGCAATCGTATTAAGATCTTCTTGATGATCGCGTCATTCCCGCGCAGGCGGGAATCCAGAGTCCCAAGCGCTTCACACTGAATTTTTGCCCTTCCCTCTGGGTCCGCGCCTGCGCGGGGACGACGGCTGGGGTAGCATCATTCGGCCTCAGGCTATTTTGCGCTTCTTATGTTTTCTGTCAGGCAAGGCTTTGCCCCATTTCATGCGGTCGACCAGATAGGTCGGGCGGACGTTGTTGTATTGCAGGATCAGGATATTGAGCGCTTTGTCTACCTCTGCCGGGGTCTTGCAGGTGCGGAAAGATCCGTAATGCAGGCCTGAACTGACCAGGCAGGTATCGATGTTCATGCTGGCCGCGCCCAGGATGTCATGCGCCATCGTGTCGCCCACCATGACCGTCTGCCCCGGATAGATTTCCTTGTCCTGAAGCATCTTGATGCAGTGGCGGTAGATCGGCTGGTGCGGCTTGCCGATGTAATGCACGACTCCGCCGAAATCCTCATAACGCCGCGCGATCAGGCCCGGCCCGTGAACCATGACGTCGCCCACCATGGCGCGGCTGTCCGGGTTCGCGCAAATCGCCTTCATGCGCAGGCGGATCGCCTTGCGCAGCAGCGGCTCGTAATAATCGACCATGTTCTTTTCGGGCATGTCCGATCCGCTGATCAGCAGGAAGTCCGCATCTTCAATATTCCTGACGGCGCGGACGCCTGAATTCTCGATGATGGACGTATCCCCGCCCCGGCTCATCAGAAAGCAGGTTTCGCCGATATCTTTGAAAAACCCTTCGTTCTGGTTTTTAAGGCCGGTCCAGCAGATCTCGCCGGAAGTGACGATATGGTCATAAAGGCTTGGAGCGATGCCCAGTTTCTTCAGGCTCTCGCGGTTTTGCTCCGCCCGTTTTCCCGAATTGGAAAGAATGATGATTTCCTTCTTCCGTTCCTTCAGTTCTTTCAGGCAGTCGATCACGCCTTCATAGACCCGCTCCCCGTTATGGAGCACCCCCCACTGGTCGACGATAAAAGCGCTATAGGAATCCGAGATGTCGGAAATACCCTGACAGAACTTGGTCTTAGCCATTTTGGAAGCCGTCCGTGATGAGATGGTCTCTTCTTTAGACAAGAATAGGGTGAAACCTTAAACAAAGGCTTAGTAAGGGCTGAAGGAAGTGTAAAGAAGGTTCAAAGCCGGGTAAACAGAAGAATTTTCAATAAAAACAACTGCTTATAAATCATACATTCCCTCTCCCAGAGGGAGAGGGTTACGAAAGCTTGGCAGAGCGCAGCGGAGCCTAGCTGGAGTTGGGTGAGGGGTTGCGATGATGATAATTTTTACACTGGCGTAGAAGACTTCGACCTGCATCCCCTCACCCACTGCGGCTAAACTCCGCTACGCTCCGTTAAGCCTCGCTGCCCTCTCCCTCATCAGGGAGAGGGAATATATTAAGTAAGGGAGCTAAGCCGCCCTTCTGTCTTCCCGGGGCAATCTGGGTTCCCGGCCGGCGGCATTGCACATCACGAGGTACAGGCGCCCGATATCGCTGGATGCGAAGGTCGCCCCCAGAAGGTCGCCCCGGTCGCTGGCCACGGCCTGGCCATAGACGTCCTCGAAGAGGCGGATGAAGCGCTGGACGTAAGTCCGGAATTCGTTGTCCGTGGCGAACTTCTCGCGAATGCGGTCGATCGGCAGGCTTCCCCCCATCTGGACCAGACGGCGCGTGAAGGCGCTGACATCGCCCTTCTGGAAGGCTTTCCAGATTTTCTCCGGCACTTCTCCTTCAAGGGAGCGCGTAAAGTCGACCGAGAGGGAGTGCAGGCTTTCGACAATGAACTTGGCCGAGGCCATGAAGTTCTCCCGCTGGGCTTTCCATTCCTCGCGCCGCAGCTTTTCAAGATGCTGGGCAGTTTCCTGAACCGTCTTGTACAGGGCGTTCGACTGGCGACCAAATGTCGCGGCAGTTTCATCCGCCGCCTTGACCGTGGCCGAGGATACGGCTGCCAGCTTCTTGGCCTCGTCGGCCAGCAGGCCGCGCGCCTTGCTGACGTCGGACACCGCCGTGCGGGCCGCCGCGCCGATATCGCTGAGACGTCCGGACATAAAGGCCACAGCCTTGTTCAGACCGTCCGCCGCGCTGGCCGACGTTTCTGTGATCGCCTCGGCCTGATCGCGCAGTTCCTCGCCGTAGGCGCGCGACGTCTGAAGGGCGGCCTGCATGTCTTCGTTGATTTCTTTCGCCTTGACGGCAAAGCTTTCCCCGGCAGAGCGCACCAGTTCCGACTGGCGGCTGATATTGGCCGCCAGCTCCTCTGCCAGTTGCGCCGTTACGGCGGCGGAGTCGTTCAAAGCCTTGCCCTGGCTGCGCGCCTTGTCGCCGGCGGTTTCGAATTTTTCGAGCGCGCGTCCCGCCGCCTCGCCGGCGCTATCGGCGGCGCGACCCAGGCTGGTGGAGGCATTTTCCATCTGCGTGACCGCCAGTGCGACGGTCTCCGACACTTCCTGGCATTGCGTGCCGAAGGATTTCTCGATGGTGCCGATCCGCTCCAGCGTTTCGTCTGTCAGCTTCGTCACTTCGACAGAACGGTCTTTCAGAACCTCGGCCAGGGACCGCATGCGTTCTCCGGCCGCTTTCGCCGCGCTTTCCACATCGTCCTTGCGGGTAGTCAGCGCCAGGCCGGCCTTTTCCAGCTCGGCAGTAGCTTCCGCCGATCCGGCCTTGAGGGAAACGAGATGCTCCGTAAAAGCCGCGGCCATTCTCTCCATATTGTCCGCGCTCTCAAGGGCCGTCGTCTTGAAACCGTCATGCAGCGTGGTCCAGGCGCTCCGGGCGTCTTCGGCCTTCTTCGCAGTGTCTTCAAGTCCGCCTGCCGCATCGCGGATGGCTTTCGCGACCGATTGCAGGGAATCGGAATGCGAACCCATGCTGACATCCAGGCTTTCCAGTTTTTCGAGGGCGGACTTGGTGCCGGTGGAGATTTCCTCGTAGCGTTCCGCCAGGCGGCCTTCCAGCTTCTGCACATCGCCGGATGCCGTTTCGGTGAGTTCCGTGAAGCGGCTGGCCTGATTCTCCAGCGCTTCGCCTGCCTTTTTCAGGCTTTCGATGGAATTGTCGACAGCCTCCGACAGGTTTCCGCGATGGGTTTCGATTTTGGCGCCAATCGCTTCCGCCTGACCGGAGATTTCTCCCGACAGGGCGGAGATTTCCTGGGCCTGCGTCCGCAGCAACCCGCGGATATGCTCCGCACTTTCCTTCGCCTTGTCGCTGGCCTCTTTCAGGGCGGCAACGCGACGTTCGAGCGCTTCCTCGATATGCTTGTGGCTGGAATCCGCATCGCTGATCGCGCCGCGGACGGATTTGATCTGCTCCACAATGTCATCGGCGGATTCACGGATTTTCTGTGCCTGCTCAGCCGCCAGCGTGGACGCAGCCTCGGCCTGCGCCCGGCTGAGATCCATAAGATCCGTGACCGTCCTGATTTTTTCCACATGGCTTTCGCCCGCGCGGTTCAGCTCGCCGATCTTCTCGGCTGCCGACTGCTCGATGCCGTCGGCTCTGATTTTCGATGTTTCGAGGGCCTTTTCGAACATATCGACCGCGCTCTTCACGGCATCGCCGACTTTCCCGGCGCTTGCCTCTGCCATGCCTGCGGAACCTTCAAGCTTGCTTGCCGCAGCCGTTCCCGCTTCCTCGATGGCCGACAGCTTGGACGTCAGGCCGGAAACCGCTTCCTGCAGACGTGTTTCTTCCGCCCGGATACGCGCTTCCAGCTCATCGACGCGCGATGCGATCGCGTCCGCCGCGCCGGCCAGCTCGTCGACCGAGGCCGTGATTTTCTGGCTGCCGACAGACATTGCGAACTTCTGGTCTTCAATCACTTTATTGGTGCTGGAAATCGTCTCGACGGTGCGGCTGGCCGTGTCCTCCAGCTTCTTCACCTGATCGGCGATCAGGCCGGACAATTTGTCCGTCTGGCCGGAAATCCTTTCAACACCTTCGGCAAAACCTTTGGTTTTGTCCTCGAACGACCCGCTGAGATCCTCCAGCCGTGTCGAAGCCGTGCCGATGGCCTTGTCGACCGAGGCAATGCCCGCGCCCAGCGATTTCTCGATGCCTTTCGTCCGGGCGGCTGCCTTGTCGGCGGCTTCCAGGATCTTGTCGGCGCCCTGCCCCAGGGCCGCTTCCATTTTCGCGGCGCGTTCCAGGATAGTGACCGTCGCATTGTCCCAGGCTTCCGCCCCGGCCTGCGTCTTGCTTTCTATTCCGGATGTGCGCTGCTCGATTTCCGCGGTCAGAGCCTGCAGGCGCCCCGCGCGCTCCGCCAGAAGGTCGGCCAGCCGGTCGATATGGAATTCCGTCTTTTTCGAAACGCCGACGAAATCGCGGATTTCCGTGCGCAGACCCTGCCGCGCGCGCGTGATGGATTTGATGACGGCTTTCGACGACATGGCCAGTTCGGCGGCCTGCTGGCACAGGCGTTCCATATCCTGACCGACCTGCTTGGCGCGTTCGCCGCTGGGGAAAATAATCGATTGCAGTTCGGTACGCAGGGCGGAAGCATAGCGCTCGATATCCCCGCCGCGCATGGCGTGGCTCAGGATCATCCAGAACAGGGCGATAGGCGCGAGTACGGCGGCAACCATGCCGCCCAGGCTCTGAATGGTCAGGGGCGCTGTGGAACCGCTGGCGGCAACGACATAGGCGCATAAGACGATCCAGACCCCGGTCATCAGCCACCCTGCCTGAAATGCCCGGCGCGCCTGCCGCCCGATCGCAGGGTCCTTCGGCGCGCCCAGGGAAAGAACCGACTCGCTTTCATTGTCCTTCAGATCGGAGTCCTCATAACGCATCGCCCGGATACCGCCCAGAATGTCTTCCATCGGGACATTGGACAGATCCGGCACCCGAAGCGATTCCATGGAGTCCTCAATCCGTGTCTCAAGCCTGCGCATGGCCTTCAGTTCGCCGGAACGGGATTTCGGCTTTTCCTTCAAGGCGTCATCTTCGGCGACAGCTTGATCGTTCCTGACGGCTTGGCTTCTGGACATGGAAATTCTCCGGCCATGATTCGTGAAAGAGGAATGCTAATTTCTAAAAGCCCCCTCTTTTCGACGCAAGGCGCTTCTTGCGCTTTGCCTTGCAACTGCAGGGTAAGTCTTGAAATCCGGCAATAAAAAGCTGTGGATGAAATTGCGCTGGGGGGAAGCCGAGCGGTGCATTTTACATCATGCTGTCAAAAACCAAGACCGATTGGAGCCTCCGCATGTCCTTCACCAAACAGGTGCTTTTCCGGACCAAGCCAGCCGTTTGCGAACCCAGCGAAAACGGGTTGCGTTCGGTGCTCAGCGCTTGGGACCTGACCCTTCTCGGCATCGGGGCCATTATCGGCACCGGGATTTTCGTTCTGACAGGGGTGGCGGCCGCCACGCAATCAGGGCCTGCGGTCGTCCTGTCTTTCGTGGTGGCCGGCGTGGCCTGCACCTTTGCCGCGCTTGCCTATGCGGAATTGTCCGCTAGCGTCGGCGGATGCGGCAGCGCCTACGGATACTCTTACGCGGCCTTCGGTGAAATGATCGCCTGGATCATCGGTTGGGACCTTATCCTTGAATACGGCGTCTCGGTCGCGGCGGTGGCGAACGGGTGGTCGGGCTATCTGAACAACGCCATGAATGCCATAGGCATAGGCTTGCCCGCCGCCCTGACCAAAGGGCCGTTCGCGATCGACGGGGTCACGAAGTTGCCGGATCCTGGAATCGTCAATCTTCCCGCCGTCCTGATCATCCTGGCCCTGATGTTCATGCTGATCGTCGGGGTGAAGGAAAGCGCTCGGTTGAATGCCGGAATGGTGTTCGTCAAGCTGCTGACGATTGCTGTCTTTATTGGTGTGGCTATCCTTCATGTTCAGCCTGAACTCTGGTCGCCCTTTGCGCCCTTTGGCTGGTTCGGTCATGATGTGGATGGCAAACCTATCGGAATTCTGGCGGGGGCTTCCCTTGTGTTTTTTGCCTATGTCGGGTTCGACGCCGTTTCGACGGCGGTGGAGGAAGCGCGGAATCCTTCGCGCGATGTCCCTATCGGCATCCTGGCATCTCTTGGATTCTGCACGCTGATCTATATCGTCGTCTCCGGATTGCTGACCGGCCTGGTATCCTATACGGAGCTGAACGTGTCATCGCCCGTGGCGCATGCGCTTCAGCTTCTCGGCATCAACTGGGCATCGGCGCTGGTGGCGACCGGGGTCATCGCCGGACTGACCACGGTCATGCTTGTTTTGTATTACGGCCTGACACGGATCATTTTTTCGATGTCCCGTGACGGCCTGCTCCCGCCGTTCTTCGGCCATGTCGATGGGAAGCGTCATACCCCCGTGCGGACGACCGTCCTGTGCGGGCTGGTCATGGCGTTTGCCGCCGGGTTCGTGCCGCTCGGAACATTGGCGGAGCTGGTGAATATCGGAACCCTGGCCGCGTTCGTCCTGGTCTGCGGCGGCGTCATCGCTCTCAGAATCCGCCATCCCGATATGCCCAGGCCCTTCAAGGCGCCTTTCGGAAACCTTCTGCCCGTTCTGGGGATTCTGTCATGCGGAGCGCTGATCGCTTTCCTGCCCTTTGAAACGCATTTGCGTTTCATCTTGTGGCTGGCGGCAGGCATGGGGATTTATTTCCTGTACTCCGTCAAGCACAGCCGCCTGAACGTCTAGGATATATATGGACCACTCCCCTCCCTCTCAGAGGGAGGACCGGGGCGGAGATTTACGAACTGCAGGTTTTGTGCTTAAAGCCTTCGGCTTGTGAACCTTCCCCAACCCCTCCCTCAGCTCAGGGAGGGGCTTTAGAAAAAAGTATCAGGCTACTTGCACCCGTCCTTCGACGTGGGATGAGAATCATAGGACGTCGCGGCCCATTTGCGCAGGTCACTGTCCTTCATGTCCTTGACCTTCTGAATGCGCGGCGCATAGCGGTAGCAGAACATGTCCGGGCGCATCTTGGCGGCATCGAGAGAAATCTTGTTGGCGAAAGACGTCCGCATGGTGTTCAGGTCGGCTTCAGGATTTTTGGAGCCGGCGCGGCGGAAATAGTCCAGCAGCTGGTTTTCATACTCCGCGAATGTCTTGGCGTGCACCGCCGTGAACAGGCGGTAAGCCTGATAAAGATTTTCTGAACCGGCCTTGTATTTATGCTGGCAGTTCAGGCCGATGACCATCAGCTCGCTATGGATCCGGATGCCCTGTTCGGCCTCGGAATCTTTTTTCGTATAGCAGGTTTTGGAGGCATAGGCAGGGGAAGAGAAAAGAAGTCCCAGGCAGGCGGCGGCCATCAGCATACGCTTCGTCATTCATCACCTCGATTGTTTCAAGCCCGCTATTGCTAACCGACAACAGGGGCATGTTGCAACGAAATAGATGAAGCGTGACCATGGCGATAATGTGACAAAACTTGCCCCCTGCCCCGGAAATATGCTTTAAACCCAGCAATCGACCGGTGCAAGGAATGACCCAGACTCAAGGTAAAAAACTCTTCATCAAAACCTGGGGCTGCCAGATGAACGTCTATGACAGCGCCCGGATGGCCGATGTCCTCGCGCCGCTGGGCTACAAGCCCTGCGAAACCGCGGAAGATGCCGATATGGTGATCCTCAACACATGCCACATCCGCGAAAAAGCCACGGATAAAGTCTTTTCGGAACTGGGCCGCCTGCGTGAACGGCAGGAAATGAAAAAGACAGGCGGTGAGCGCATGCTGGTGGCCGTCGCCGGATGCGTGGCGCAGGCCGAAGGCGATTTTATCATGAAGCGGGCGCCGAACGTCGATATGGTGTTCGGCCCCCAAGCCTATCACGAATTGCCGCAAATGGTGATGAAGGCGACGGGCGAACGCGTCATCAATACCGATTTCCCCTCCGTATCGAAATTCGACCATCTGCCGCAGGAGCAAGGCAACCAGGGCGTGGCCGCTTTCCTGTCGATCCAGGAAGGCTGCGACAAATTCTGTACCTTCTGTGTCGTGCCTTACACGCGCGGCGCGGAATTTTCCCGGCCCGTGCCAGCAGTGCTCAATGAAGCAAAACGTTTGCGCGATAGCGGCGCCAGGGAAATCACCCTGCTTGGCCAGAACGTGAATGCCTATCACGGCGCGCATGACGGCATGACCTGGGGCCTTGGCGAACTGATTTCCGGTGTGGCGGAAATCGACGGGATCGAACGCATACGCTATATGACGTCGCACCCGTCCGACATGGACCAAAGCCTGATCGACGCCCACCGCGGCGTGCCGAAGCTTATGCCGTTCATGCACCTGCCCGTGCAAAGCGGTTCAGACCGAATCCTGAAAGCCATGAACCGCAAACATACGGCGGACGATTACCGTGCGATCATAGACCGTGTCCGCCAGGCAAGGCCTGACATCGCCTTGTCTTCCGACTTTATCGTCGGCTTCCCCGGAGAAACGGAAGAGGATTTCGAACAGACGATGCAGCTTGTCCGCGATATCGGCTTCGCCTCCGCCTATTCCTTCAAATACAGCCCCCGCCCCGGAACACCGGCGGCAGCGATGAAGGGGTTGGTGCATGAGAAGATCAAGGATGAAAGGCTGCAATGCCTTCAGACGGCGCTAGCGGAACAACAAACAGCCTTCAATAATAGTTTTGTAGGGAAAAACATGACAATCATGTTCGACCGAAAAGGCCAGAGCAAAAACCAATTGCTTGGAAAGACGGAGTATAACCAATCCGTTCATATTGATGCAGGCGCTATAAAAATCGGCGATTTCAGCCAGATTACGATCATAAGCGCCACCCAAAGCAGTTTATCGGGCAGAGTAATATAGGATGCCTGCCAGAAAGCCAAAAGCTCCTCCTTTCTTCAATCTTTATGCAGATGGGAGTTTTGTTGAAAATAAAGGCATTATGGGATCGGGATGGGTTCTAACAAAGGGGTATAAGGATCGAAAGCCTAAGCGAGGTTCCGCTACATTAGCTGGGCCAGATGCATCGTCGGTAATCGCAGAAATATATGCTGTCTGTTACGGCTTACAGAGAATAAAGCATAGGTCGCGCGTTGTGGTTTATACCGATCTGCAGGTACTGGCATCAGCCTTAAATAACCCCGATGGCTTGAACAGATGGCTTAAAAGCACGGAAAGAAGGGCCTCCCTTCATTTCGCCCTGATTGCTTTAAAAGACCAAGTCCAACGTCATATATCCGTTACCGCTATTGACAATGTGCTGGCTAAATTTTTTCATCGCGAGGCTCATAACCTGGCTAGAGAAGGTTTAGCCAGAACCAGACGCATTCCATCCGCTCCTGTAAATCGCAAAGGTATAAAATTAGATTAATCAATATTAAGCCTTTAAGGTTTTCCTAATCTGCCTATATTAAAATGTAGTTTTAAGAGGAGCCGCAAATTCCCAAAACCACGCTGCAGGAACGTATCGTCTTCGAGGATAACCGCCTGCTCCCCATGCTCTATGGAGAGCAGAACCGGCACCTGAAAAAAATCGAAGGCGCGCTTCAGGTCGAAATCGGCGACCGGGGAAATGAACTCACCATCCAGGGCGCACCGCAGCAGGCGGAAAAGGCCCGCGCGGTTCTGGAAGCGTTATGGGAACGAGTCAAGAAAGGCCAGCATATCGAGGCGGGCGAAGTC
>JBDHTS010000039.1:0-20181 GCA_039808845.1 Alphaproteobacteria bacterium
TGCGGAACGGCGTGATGATGGCGGTGATGGAACCGCGAAGGCGGATCATGGGAAGCTCCTGAAAAATCCTGCAAAACCGGCGGTTAGTCTAGCGTTCCGGCGCGGTTTGCGCAAGGTTGCGGTCTGTTTTGCGCTTTTCCTGATCGTGGCGGGCCCTGCGTGGGCCGAGAAATTTGCGGATATCGATTCCACGGTCGGCGTGGCCCTGTCTCCCAAGGACCAGGCGCTGACCCGCCAGGCCCTGATGGCTGCGCGGCAGGGACGGTGGAACGAGGGAATGCAGGTCATTGGAATGACGAAGGATCCATTGGCTGCCCGGATCTTCTACTGGCTGTATTATACCAAGGGCGCGGGGCCGGTGCAGTTCAAGAACATTGCCGCCTTGATTCGAAGCGAACCGGACTGGCCGAAGCAGGGCGCCTTGCGTCTGGCTGCGGAAAAAGCCCTGCCGCCGGGCGTGTCCGACGAAGCTGTGGTCGCATGGCACAAGGAATATCCGCCCAAAAGCTTCGCGGCCCTGGAGCGCTATCTCGCGGCCCTTCAGAATCTGCGGATGACGGACGGCCTCAAATCCGTTGCGGGGGAATGGTGGCGCACGGCCGTTATTACGCCGGAACAGCAGCGGCGCCTGTATATGGGCTATAATCTTTACATTTCTCCTCAGGACCATCTGGTCCGGATCGATTCACAGCTGATGAAAGGCGCCTATACCAACGCCCGGAATCTTGCCCGCACCATAGGGCGCGGTTATCCGGACCTGGTCGAGGCGCGGATCGCTCTGGCTGAGGACGCGCCGAACGTGGATCAGTTGGTGGACCGTGTCCCGCCGCAGCTGCGCAGGGATCCCGGCCTGATGTTCGAGCGCCTGCGCTGGCGGCGGCGCAAGGATTACGATGTCGGGGCGATCGAGATCCTGCACAGCATGCCCCCGGCGGCCACGATCCCGAACCTGGAAAGCTGGGGGGAGGAACGGCAGATCCTGGCGCGCCGCCTGATGGAAAAAGGGCAGTATAAAAGCGCCTATCTGCTGGTGTCCGACCATCGGCTGGAGGAAGGCCAGACCTTCGCGCAGGCGGAATTCCTTGCCGGCTGGCTGGCCCTGAAACGGGTCAACAAGCCGGAGGAGGCCCTGCGCCATTTCGAGACGGTGTTTAACAATACAGAAACACCGCTCAGCCGGTCGCGCGGCGCTTACTGGGCGGGGCGCGCCAGCGATGCGCTTCATCGCTCCGAAAGCGCTCGAAGCTGGTATCAGACCGCCGGGCGGTATCAGACGACGTTTTACGGCCAGTTGGCCATTGCCAGGCTGGACGCCTCCTTCCGCCCGCCGCGCGATGTTCCGCCCGTGCGAAGCGTCGAAGGGCAGAACCGCTTCAACCGCATGGACATGGTGCAGGCCGCCCGCCTGCTGAACCAGGCAGGGTTCAGCAATGAAACGACCGATTTCCTGAACGTCCTGTCTGAAAAAATCACCAAGCCCGAAGATTATCTTTATCTCGCCGAGCTGTCGGCCGATCTGGACCATATTCATAATGCCGTGAAGATCGCCAAGAAGGGATTGCAGAAGGGCATCGTCCTGATGGACCACGCTTTTCCGACGATCCTGAAGCGTATGAAGAGCTGCCGGGTCGAATGGGCGCTGGCCCACGGCGTCATCCGGCAGGAAAGCGCATTCGACCGCAACGCGGTCAGCGGGGCGGGGGCGCGCGGACTGATGCAGCTGATGCCTGGAACGGCGCGGGAGACGGCGCGCAAGATCGGCCTGCGTTCCTTCGATACGGCATCGCTGGCCGATCCCAATCAGAACATCATGCTGGGTTCCGCTTACCTGGCGCGGCTGATCGACAAATATGACGGTTCCTACGCTCTTGCGCTCGCGGCATACAATGGCGGGCCGGCGCGGGTCGACAGATGGATCCAGGAATTCGGCGATCCCCGCACGGGGCAGGTCGATATCCTCGACTGGATCGAGCAGATCCCGATTTCCGAAACCAGAAATTATGTCCAGAGGGTTCTTGAGGCGGTGTACATCTATCGTCAGAAGCTGCGAAACGTCCAGGCCAGCTTCAACGCGCCGATCCATGTCGGCATGCTGAATTGAATTAGTGCTGTTTCAAAAGCGACAGACCCTGATCTTCAAAAATCCTGAAGCCTTCGTCTCTTGTCAGCAGCGGAATCTGATGATCGATGCAACTCTGCGCGATAAGCGTATCGGGCAGCTTCGGCTTGAAGGTTCGGGCGATCAGTCCGGCACGCATGCGTCCCGCGCGTTCCCAGAACCCTTCAAGAATGTCCAGCACGGTCAGATTCAGGATCCGGGACCGGTGAATTTCTTCCAGACAGGGATAGCTCAAAGTTTCAGACAGAACCACAGGCGGCAGGACGGCATTGTCCATTCTCAATGCCTGTTCAAGACGTGACATGTCCCATTCCGCCTGGCCCTGAAGGAAGCCGATCAGAACGCTTGAATCGATGGCGATCCTTAATCCTCCCAAGACCGCATGTCCTCAATCGAAAGCTCTTCTTCTTTCAAAGTGCCCCGCAGGGCCAGCAAATCCCGCTGGGCGTGCCGTGCGATCATTTCTCTGAGAGCCATGCGAATGACCTCGCTGTTTCCCTTGCCCAGGCTGGTTTTGGCCGCATCGAGCAGGGACTTCGGCACTTCAACCGTAATCTTTTGCATTTCTATGGTGTGCATCGCCATAATCCTTTTATGGTTATTTATACCATAATATATGGGAAAATTCAATCTTGAAGCCTATGCCTTTGTTTTTATTAATTTCTATAATACAAGACAGTCAAAATATGTTTCGTTCAAACAATCATGAATTGCGCCGATCTTTGCAATTTCTTATACTTTAGGATGTATGCTCAGGACGACACTGAAACCGCCCGGCAGGACTTCTTCGATTTTTCCAGGACGATCTTATGAAACTTCTTCTGGCCGACGATCATACGCTATTCCGCGACGCGGTCGCGCAATACATCACCCGTGCCGAGCCGTCGACCGAGATGCTGATGGCGAAGGATATTCATGGGGCGATGGAAATCCTGGAGACGCATGGAAACGTCGATCTGGTTTTGCTGGATCTTCGCATGCCGGGAATGGAAAGTTTTACCGGGCTTAAAAAGATACGCGAGATGAAGCCCGATCTTCCGGTGGCGCTGCTGTCTGGTTTCGCGGAGGACAAGGACATCAAGGAAGCGATGGCGCTGGGCGTGCGCGGATATTTCCCGAAGACGCTGTCCGGCCAGCTGATGCTCAGCGGGATCCGGCGCATCCTTGAAGGCGACAGCTTCGTCGCCATGGATCACAACACCAACAGTTTCATGCCGTCCTATTACGGCGAATCTCCGGAAGGCCGCGCTGCGCCGTCCGGTCCGGCCGCCAGGAACTTCCGCCTGACGCCCCGCGAGTCCGAAGTCCTTCAGTACCTCGCCAGGGGCGTGTCGAACAAGGAAATCGCCCGCGCGCTCGACCTTCAGATCGTCACGGTCAAGCTTCACGTGCGCGGCATCTGCCGCAAGATGGAAGTCCAGAACCGCACCCAGGCAGCATTGAAAGCACGGGAATCGGGCCTTGTCACCGAAGAAAACGCCAGCGTCCGGGACTGAGGCGCGCAGGGCCGCGCCGTCCCGGGTCGTCACGTCGCTGCCGGGGCTGGCGGTCACGCTCCTGATCATCGGGATTTTCTGTCTGTCCGCCTTGCAGGCCGGCCTCGTCATCATGGAAGACGAGCGTCATCTGGAAAGCCGCTACCTGATCATGTCGCTTGTCAGCATGGGCGTATCCGGCCTCGGGCTGATCGGTCTGTTGCTGGGTAGCCAGCTGATGCTGGAACGCGCGGTCGGCCAGAAGGGCAGGGCCCTTGCGTTGCTGGAGCCACGGACGATGGCCATGGAGGCCGCGATGGACGGCATCGCCATGGTCGATGGCAGCGGAGCGATCGCTTACGTCAATAAAATGCTGGCGCAGTTTTATGCCTGCGCAAAGGATGACCTGACCGGAAAACGCTGGACGGCCTTGTATTCCCCGGCCCAGTCGGATTTTCTGACGGAGGAAATCTTCCCGCGGCTGGAGAAGGATGGCCACTGGTCCGGCCATACGATCGGCCAGCGCCCCGACGGTTCCTCGTTTCTTCAGGATATATCGATCACGCGGCTCCGCGACGGCGGGTTGATTTTCATCATACGGGATTTTACCGAGGAGAAAAAAACGCAGGATCTGTCGGCGCGCCGCCTGGCCGCGATGGAGGCCGCCGGTGACGGCATCGGCATCGTCGACGCGGAAGGCCGCCTGACCTATATGAACGGTGCGCTGATGCGGCTTCATGGGCTAAGCCGGCGCGATCTGCCGGATTATATCGGCCAGCACTGGGCCAATCTCTATACGGACAAGGGCAGGGATGAAATCATCAACAGCGTGATGCCCCTGGTCAGGCGCGAGGGGCGCTGGAAGGGCGAGGCTCCGGTCGTCCGCAAGGACGGCACGGTCACCCATGCCGAAATGACGCTGACTCTGCTGCCTGACGGGGGCATGATCGGCACGGCGCGCGACATCACCGACAGGCGCACTGCCCAGGCCGAGCGCGAAAATCTTGAGAAGCAGTTTTTCCAGGCGCAGAAGATGGAAGCCGTCGGGCGGCTGGCGGGCGGCATAGCGCACGATTTCAACAACATTCTGGCCTCCGTCATGGGCTATGCCGGATTCCTGATCGAAGATCTTCCGGATAAAAGCGAGGCGAAATCCTTTGCCCGGCAGATCATGCAGGGATGCCAGCAGGCGCGTAACCTCGTCGAACAGATCCTGACCTTTTCCCGCCGCCGGGAGGACGTGCGGGAAACCATGGACCTGAACGCGGCGCTGCAGGACACGGTCAACATGCTGCGCTCGACTTTGCCGGCCCTGATCGAATTGCGGAACGAAATGCCGGAAGAGTCTGTCCTGATTCGCGCCAATCCTGTGCAGATCGGGCAGGAGCTGATGAACCTCTGCGTGAATGCCCGCGATGCCATGCCGGAGGAACGCGGCATCCTGTCCATCTCTCTCGAAACCGTGACGGCGGGAACGGAAGCAAGCGTCCTTCCGCTTTCGGAAGCCCTGAGGGAAATTGGCGCGGCGCCGGAAATCCGGATTATGGGCGAAACGGACGGCGCGACGGTTCTGACTCTGGGCAATCTGATGCGCAGTCATCCTTATGCGCGTTTGACGATTACGGATGACGGATGCGGGATCAGCCACAATGTCATGGAACATATGTTCGAACCGTTTTTTACGACCAAGCCGATGGATCTTGGCACGGGCCTTGGCCTATCCGCCGTCCACGGCATCGTCGCCAGCCATCAGGGTGCCCTGCTTGTGCGCAGCCTTGAGGGCAGGGGCACAACGTTCAGCCTGTATTTTCCCGTAACGGTGGCAGAACGGGTCATGCAGGGCCAGGAAACGGGCCTTTCCCCGCTGAGAGGCAGCGGGCATATTCTTCTGGTCGAGGATCAGTCGCATGTGCAGGCCATGTTGAAAATCATGCTGAACCGGATGGGTTATGATACCTCGTTCTGCAATGCCGGAGACGAAGCGGTAGACCATCTGCGCGAAAATCCGGGGCGATACGATCTCGTCCTGTCCGACCAGTCGATGCCGCGCATGAGCGGCGTGGAAATGGCCGCTCATATTCATGAGGATTTCCCCGATCTGCCGATCATCCTGATCACGGGATACAGCCATGAGCATTTGATGGCCTCGATGGAAAAGAACCCTTCCATCCGCGCCGTGCTGCCGAAGCCGGTGGATGCCCATGTCCTGGCGCGCCACCTGAAGGATATTCTGGGCAAAGCCAGGGCCGCGTGATCGCTTTGGCCTTTGTAAGACATTCATTTTCCTTGCCTCTTCCTTTCTGAACTATATAAATTGTGTCGCCCGTCGCTTTCAGGAAACACATGTTCAAACGTGTCTGCATTATTGGCTTCGGCCTGATCGGCTCTTCGCTTGCCCGTGTTCTTATTAAGGACGGGCTGGCGGAAAAGATCGTCTGCGTGGACCAGAACCCCGAAGTATGCCGCCGGGTCCGGGAACTGGGCATCGCGGATCATTTCTTTACCGAGGCGGCGGACGGCGTTAAGGGGTGCGATCTTGTCATCCTGGCCATTCCGGTAGGGGCTTATGCCGGAATGATCCAGCGCATCGCTCCGGCCCTGGAGCCGGGCGCGATCCTGACGGATGTAGGGTCGGTCAAGCAGGCTGTGGTTGCGGCCGTCATGCCGCATTTGCCGCCGCATGTTCATTTTGTTCCATCGCATCCGATCGCCGGCACGGAAAATTCAGGGCCGGATGCCGGTTTCCCCGAATTGTTTCGCGGGCGCTGGGCCGTCATCACGCCGCTGCCGGATACGGACATACAGGCTGTCGAAAAAGTCACGAAGCTTTGGGAGGCATGCGGTTCCCGGATCGAGATCATGGATCCCAGGCGTCACGATCTCGTGCTGGCCATCACGTCGCATCTGCCGCACCTGATCGCCTATACCATCGTCGGCACGGCCACCGATCTCGAAGAGCATACGAAGGCCGATGTCATCAAATTCTCCGCCTCGGGTTTCCGTGACTTTACGCGGATCGCGGCGTCCGATCCCGTCATGTGGCGCGATATCTTCCTGAACAACAAAGATGCCGTGCTGGAAATCGTCCAGCGCTTCAATGAAGACCTGACCGCCCTGCAGCGCGCCATCCGCTGGGGCGATGGCCATCAACTCCAGACCATGTTCACCCGAACCCGCGACATCCGCCGCCAGATCATTCAAGCCGGACAGGCCGATCCGGAAGAATCGAAAACAAGCAAAAAAGCTGGCGTCTAGCCTAATATTCATTAAGGATCGAGGGCGCAAGCTGTTTTGGCAGGGTTCTAGGATTTCCGCTTCCCAATGATCAAAAGCCGATCTGCTTCGATATTACGCTCAGGGAAGATCAAAGCAACATCGTGCAGGTTGAAAAACTGACGGAAATCATGGGCAGGCACGGCACGCCCTATCTTTCTGCCCAGGGTCAAGTACTGTTCCCCTTGCCTGGTGAACTTGCGCGGTATAGAGATCGGACCGCAGCAACTGTTGCTGCTCCCGCTTCCTTGTTCAAGCCATCTGTTTAGCCCAGACCGGCCTGTCTGCACAGTTCCTTGGAAGCCGCTTCGATGCGGCTTTCGAGGTCATCCATGACCTGCTTTCCGTTTAATCCATCGGGAACGGGGGGCAGGAATTCGAAAACCACGATTCCCGGCTTTTTGATCCAGCCTTTGCGGGGCCAAAAACAGCCGCTGTTGAGCGCCAGAGGGATGATGGGCATGCCTGTGGCGTGCTGGATTTGCGCGATCCCGGCACGGTAGGGTTTTTCGGCGGGCGTATCGTCCGGCCAGACCCTGGTGCCTTGAGGGAAAATCACCAGGACGCGCTTTTGATCGCGCACCTGCCTTGCGCCGTCAATGATCTGGCGCAGTGATTCCCTTGCGTTTTTGCGGTCTATGGCGATCGGCTCGCTACGGGCCAGATAACGGCCCCAGAGCGGAATGCGGATCAGTTCCCGCTTCAGAATGACCGCAGGATCTTTCCAGAGAATGTGCAGCTTGAATGTTTCATAGGCGGACAGATGCTTCGCGGCGATGATGTACGGGCCGGAGGAGGGAAGATGTTCACGTCCGCGCACTTCGTAATCGAGGCCCAGCACATGCCGTTCCAGCCAGTAAATGGAGCGAACATAGAATCCGATCTGACGGAATGCCGCCTCGCGGTTCATGAACAGAGTGGGAATGCAGACGATGCTGAGCGTTGCGTTCAGCAGGAAAAACAGAATATTGAAAAGCGTGGCGCGCAGAAAAATCATGTCTGGAACAACGGGCGGAAATGGGTGCGGAGCAGGGTCAGGATCGTCTTGTGATACTCGATAAATGTAAGCGTCCAGAAACGTCCGGTCTCAAGATCGGTTCTGATGGAAACCACCGGATGCGGTACGATTCGTACCCCCGGCAGAACGGAGCGAAATTCCAGGAAAGCGCGCGGCATGTGATAACTGGAAGTAACAAGGCGCAAGGAGCGTATATTTTCACTTTTAGCCCAGTCCTTTGTTTCGCTGGCATTCTGGGCAGTGTTGCGTGCCTTGTGGTCGAGGATAATGCAGCAGGCAGCCGCGCGCTTTTCTTCAGGGGCGGATTGCCATTGGCTCAATATATCATCGAGGGAGACGGCGGTATTGACGCCGGAAATATAGAGCTGCGGCGCGTGCCCCTTCGCCAGCAATTCAAGCCCCGTGTTGACGCGCCGCGCCCCGCCGGTCAGGACGATGACGGCGTCGGTCGGCAGGCTGGCGTCATCCGGCTTCATCCCTGCCACCCAGGCGGCGAAAGCGAGATAACCCCCCAGCCATAGAAGGGACAGGGCCAATGCGAACAGGATAAGATGCCGTAGATATCTCATAACATCCGGCTGAGCGTTCGCAGGGCCGTCTGCCGCGCGGCCACGGTGGCCAGCAATCCTGCGGCCAGGGGCAAAAACAGGATAGCTGCCATCTGGGGCGGTGTCAGGGCGAGCCCGGGCAGCAACCCGCTCTCTGAGCCTCCGCCCATGATCCATGCCGTGCCAAGAAGCGCCAGTCCGCCCGCCAGAGTTCCCGCTGCCGCACCTTTAAGCGCCAGGATCAGGAAGTGTCGTTGAAATTGTCCGGCGATATAGGAATCCGACGCACCGATCAGATGCAGCAGTTCGACATCCGCGCTATGGATTGCCATGCGGGCCTGAACGGCGCCCGCAACCGCCGCCGCTGCCGTACAACCGATGGCAAGGCTCAGCAGAAACGCAGCGGTGCGCAATCCACCGGTAAACCGAAGCAGATCGTGCAGCCATGATTCATGCCGGTCGATGCGCGCGCCTGGCGCATTATCCGTGACCACCTTTTCCAGTGCGCCGATAATCTCTGGATCCGAGGAAGAAAGATCGAGACTTATAAGACCGGGCAGCGGAACTTTGCCGGGTAGATCACTGTCGCCTAACCATGGTTGAATCAGGGCGCGTATATCGTCTTCTGACAGCCTTTTGGTACTTTTTATACCCGGCTGAGCTTTCAGGGCGACATCGACTCTTGCGGTCAGTTCGTCAACGGCTTCCGGGGCGAGAAGGGTTCCCTCCGCGGTGCGGGCGGGAACTTCAACGGTCGCCTTGTTCTCCAGCCCGCTGGACCAGCGATCGGTCATGCCGGAGAGCCCAAAGAAAGCCGCAAGAGTCAGCGCGGCCAGAAATGCCATCAATCCGATCAACAGGGTGAGAAAACCTGATCCAGGCCCGTTGTTCAGGGGGAGATCGTAACGCCGCGTCTCCGCCCGTCCCACGACGCGTTCGGCGGTAATGAAAGAGGGAAATTTCATGCGGCGCCCGCCCCTTGGTTTTTCTTTTTGCCCGCCGGCGGCATCTCCGTGCGCAGTCCGCCTTTCTCCAGAACCAGGCGCGGTTGCGCCATGCGCGTTAAAATCTGCTGGTTATGGGTCGCGATGACGATGGTCGTTCCCATGCGGTTCAGCTGTTCGAACAGGCCCATCAGGCGGAACCCGATCTCATCGTCCAGATTACCTGTCGGTTCGTCCGCCATCAGCAGGCGCGGGCGCGCAATGACGGCGCGGGCGATCGCCACGCGCTGCTGCTGCCCGCCCGACATCGTGTGGGGCAGGGCGTGTTTATGATCGCCAAGCCCCACCCATTCCAGCAATTCGTTGACGTTGATGCGGATTTCTTTTTCCGGCTTGCCCTGAACCCGCAACGGCAGAGCCACATTGTCAAACGCGGAAAGGTGCGGCATCAGGCGGAAGTCCTGGAACACGACGCCGATGCGCTGGCGCAGGGGCGACAGTTCCGTGCGGCCCATCCCGTTGATATTCTGCCCGAACATGGTGATCAGCCCACGTGTCGGGCTGCGGCCCAGATACATGAGCGTCATCAGCGATGTCTTCCCGGAGCCGCTGGGGCCGCACAGGAAATGAAACGACCCCTGTTCCAGCATAAAACTGATATCGCTCAGGACTTCGGGCCCGATGCCATATCGCAATCCGACATGTTCGAAACAAAGCATGTCATTGCCCTCCGACCGGTCCGACGCTCACTTCATCAGGCGTAATCTGTTTCGCCAGAAGGTAAAGCAAAGCCTGTGACCGTTGATACGCGTTGACGATTTTATCCGAAGCGGCCAGCGCCTGCGTATAGCGCTGGGCATCGGTAAATATTTTGGAAATGGTGAAATGCGCCTTGTCGCGGAAGGATGGGTCGTCGATGGCGGCGATGCTGGCTAGCGCGGCGTCGAAATCCCCCCGGTCGGCCTGGATTTTAGCGGCCTCGTTGTGCGCCTTATTGCGCAGGGCGCTGTTTTCCATGCCCTGGGCCGTCTTCATGGCGCCCGCATCGTCGCCCGCAAAGGCTTGAGACATAGCGATATAGGTATAGGCGATGGCACGAGAGGGCGGATGGTCGATTTTTTTTGCTTCGGCCTCCAGCTGCGCGAACAAGGTCTCATAGGCCGGTTTCCCCAGCTTTTCCTCGGCGGCGGCCATGCCGATGCCCCGGATCGTCATGGCCTTTGTATCCGGCTCCTTGATTTTGTCGATCAGGGCCACGGCTTCATCAGGTTTGTGGTCGTGGGTCAGGAGTTTGGCGAGTTCGCGGTAGGTCTGGTCCCGCCATTGAGATTCCGTAATATTTCCCGCGGCGGTTTCCAAAGCCTTGAGCAGGCATGTGCGGTCCGTTCCCGCACAGGGCGGGGCAGCCGGAAGGTCCTGCGCCCGGGCCGGAAACAGAGGGATCAGAAGCATGATAAGGGCGATAACGAGAATACGCATGATTCCATACCGTTGTCAGTTTGCGATTATCCTGCCAGAATTCCCCGGAGGATAAAACCCATGCCGGGCACCCGATGATCCTGACGTGCGAAAACTGCAAGGCCCGTTACCTTGTCGCGCCCCATGTGCTGGGCGAGGCGGGGCGGCGCGTGCGCTGTACCGCGTGCGGGCAGGAATGGTTTCAGAAGAATGAGGAAAAGCCCGAAGATGAGCCTGTAGACTTCAAAACCATGCTTGAATCGGTCGAGCCGATTCCCGAATCGGTCCGGCCGGTTCCAGAAGAACCGGCGCCGAAACCAAAGCCTGCTCCGAAGAAAAAAGAGCGCGGTCCGCGCACGGGGAAAACGGCCGGGTATATGGCTGCCGCGATGGTGGTTTTGTCGGTCCTTGGGGGCGAAATCGCCTTGCGGGCGCCGATCGCCCTGGCATGGCCGCCCGCCGCCGGTCTATACCTGCCGCTGGGGCTGGACGTGCCGGTCAATGGCGAAGGCCTTGCTTTCGATCATGTCACGGCAGGCTGGGCGGGTAAGAGCATCAAGATCGAAGGCCGCATCATCAATATGAAAGAATCGGATATCGTTCTGCCGCCGCTGGAGGTGCTGGCTCTTGGCGAGGGCGAAAAGATCCTGGCGGCTCATGTTGCGGATGCTGGCGGCAAGAGCCTGAAAGGCCAGGGAGAGCAGCCGTTGTCAGCGACCTATCCCGATCCTCCCGAAGGAACGCAAAATGTCATGATCCGTTTTGCTCTGCAGATGCATCGGAAGGCTGCCGAACCGGCTCATGAGGAAGCCGGACAGGAGCATGCCGAACCAAGGCATGAAGAGTCGTCACATGAAGCGGATCATGGCCATGAAGAGCGCGGCGCGGCGGGTCATTAGGTTTTTAAATGACAGCTTTTGCCGTCTCATGGCCCTCCCTCTGAGGGGGGCCGGGGCTGGGGTTTACGGACCGTTATTTTGCACCCAAACCCCCGGCCTGTGAACCCCCCAACCCTTCCCTCAGGGAGGGGTTTTTGAGTTCCGCTTCCTATTATAAGCAGCGCAGGCAGGAGGACCTTTACCCTAGCCTTTCTTCTTTTTGTCTTTAGTGGCGGCGGCCTGCTCGCGGCGGAGTTCGCCCAGCGTTTCCCGGTAGACCTTATAGGCCTTGGTCGGTCCGCCATGAAAAGGTCCGGCGGCGGTGCGGCGCAGCGAGGCGATCTCGAAAAGCGGGTTTTCGATCATCCGGCCCTTGGTACGTTTTTCGAAGTCGCGCCGCAGGGCGGTCAGGTTGTGGCAGATGCGGGCGCTGCTGCTGCGCTGAAATCCGACGCTGCGGGCCAGGCGTTTTTCGGCCTTATGCGCCTGATCGTTCATCGCGGCGTGAAAGCCGGCGACGGCCGCGTCCTGCGCTTTGATATCGTTGCGGCAGGATTTGGAGACGGTAGCAGGAATCTTCCGCCGGATGATGCGTTCCATCACATCATAGGAGGCGGCGATATCCTGATCCGTCAGCGCCCGGAGCTTTTTTGCGAGAGGACGGACGGCCAAAAACTGGATCGGGTCCGCCTTCGCACAGAGTTCCGCGTAATTCTCGAACATGGCGTTGAAGCGGATGATATCCCCGACGACCGGCCAGTAGGCATCGGCGGCGCGGGAATACTGCACCGTGCAGGAAACGGGGGCTGGTTTGCTTTTTGGAAGCGGGATCAGTTCGTCCTTGGCAACAGAAGGCCGGACCGCAGCGAATGATGCTACGGCTATAAGGGTGACGAAGATCGCTTTCCGGCCATTCAAAAACATGCTGTCTCCGAAACAGCCGGAAGATTATAACAAATAACGGGAGAATACAAATTTTCAGAAATTTTATCCACGGAATCAAAGCATTCCTGAATTTTGTTAAATAGAGGCAACTATATGATTTTGTGGTTTTTAATAATTATTTGCCTAAACCAGGCGGAGGCGGCGCTTTCAGCAGTTCAGTTTTTTCCTCTATCATGTTTTTTACTAATTGATCGGCCTGCTCAATGGTTGTGAGGCGATCAAGCAGCCTGTCGGAGACATGGATGCCGGAACAATACTCCTGCAAACACCATCGGGTGTAATCCTGAACGGTTTCAAAGCTTGCAATGCGCGCCGCGGTTCGTTCTTCCAGAGCAGCCAGCCATTCATCCTCTACATCCTCTTTTAGAGATGCGGATTCCTGGCCTGGATTTGCAGCCAATTCAAAATCGGAAAGGGCCTGGCCGGCTCTGCCAACCCGTTCAAAAGCTCTTTCAAGACGTTCTTTTCCCTTGGGATCATAATACGGATTAGGTACGGGCATTATTTCCTCATCTCAAATACAAACCAGTTTGTACATAATATTTTCAGTATTGCAAATTATCGATGGCGGTTTTCCAGCCACCGCAACGGCAGTGCCTCGCTTTGCCACTAATGAAGGCCCGCCGCTTGCGCGTGGGCCAGGGTTTCCTGAAATTTTTGTTCCTCCGACATGAACCTGCAACGCACGGCGGACGCAGGTGGTTCATTTCACTAATACCCGTCATCCCCGGCTTGACCGGGGATCCAGAAACGTTTGCGCTTCCCCTTCAGGATATTTCCTCGCGGCTCTGGATCCCTCCTCACGCCGCGCAAGCGCTGACGCTGCGGGTCGCGGGGATGACGCTGGAAGATACATGCATAGAAAAACCTGGACGCGAGGTCCGGGTTTTTCTATGGGAGAAACGGACGTTCCGCTTATTCGCCGTGGAGCGCGTCCTTCATGCCGCCGAGCGCGTTCCGGGCTTTGCCCGCGGCGCGGTCTGTGCGGCCTTCAGCCTTCATTTTGGCATCGCCGGTCAATTTGCCGGCGGCTTCTTTAACGGAACCCTTCGCCTGACGGGCGGCGCCTTGGATACGATCGCGATCCATGATCTTTCTCCTGTGATTGATCGACTGACTGCCCTTCACCAACGAGCGAGGCGGCGAAGCGTTCCGATTGTATTTTTTTGTTTAAAATCAAAATGATAAAGAATGGACAAAAAAGAAACCTCCGCCATTCGCCACGGAATGCGGAGGTTTCGGATGGACAGCGCGGAGAGCAGATAGTCCTCATCGGGAGAACCCAGCTATTCAATCACGCTGTCCAATGAACCAACGCACTACTTAAAAGGTGGTTCCAATATATTTAATTTTTTTGAATCATCTCAGATAATGGAGTGCCACGGGTTTCAGCATGCACAGGATGAATGCAATGATCTTTGGTTTTATTGATTTTGCATTAAAGGAATGAAACAGTAAGCAGGAAACCATGCCAGTGATGGCGCCTATAAACGCCCCGGCCAAAGGCTGGATGATCAAAGTAACCATGGGATCGATCTCGGGAACGCGAATATAATTGACGGCTAAGCTGACAAAAGCGCCGCATCCCAGGCCATAAACAAGACCTTTGATCGCATAGTCTTCAAAGGCCGCGTTGCCCTTGCCATGCAACTGCATCCAGGAAAAAAAGGCTGGCACGGACCAATATATATAAACTGCACCCATAAATAAGAGGAAATGGCCCAAACCTTCGCCGCTTCCCAAATCCTCGATAACACTGCCTGTCGACAATAAAGGAAAGAAGAGAAGATATAGCAGGGCGGTAAAATGCATGGGCAATTTCATGGAAGGTATAGTCCTTTGGCGCAGAGCCATTGTTGATATCCTTAGTTTAGCAGCCAGTACCCGGCGTTCAGGTACGCCGCGAAACAGGTCCAGAGCGTGGGCGGGATCATGAGGAGGGCGGCGGGGCGGCGATGTTTCAGGCCGGTCAGGATGATCGCCACGGCAATCGCGTCGAGCGCCAGGATCCAGAGCAGCCCGAATCCCATCCAGTGCAGTGTGAAGAAAATGAACGTCCACGACCAGTTCAGCGCCATATACGCGGCGAACAGAACGAGAAGCCGTTGCCGCTCCGGCCCGCGCGGCATCCGCCAGATCATGTATCCCGCGCTGGCGATCAGCGCATACAGGATGCTCCACATGATCGGGAACGCGATGTTCGGCGGCGTCAGCGGCGGCCTGTGCAGCGAAGCATACCATCCGTCCACATCCCCCTGCGTCGCCATGCCGATGGCGAAAGAAACGGCCTCGAAGGTAAAGATCCACAATAAAAGAGAAATTTTCATGGTTTAATTAATGGGATGGCGTACGCATAAAGCAAGCTGGAAATGCAGGGACGAAATCCAGCTTCGTTCAGCGAACAGCGGCCTTAAGTGAGAGGATCATGCTGTCAATGGCCGGAGGAGCGGAAGGATCGTTTACGATATCCTGTGTCGTCAGGATATTGCGCATCGCTTCGCGGTAGGCTGGGCCTTTGGCATCGCGGGCTGCCACAACTATAAAATGAGCATTCAGCCGATGAGCGTAGGTGCCGATCATAAAGTTGCTAACCAGAGTGCGCGGCTTGTCGGGAAACTGGCACTGGGCGAGATGGGCTCTCAGCTGATGCCGGTTCGTGCGGACATCAATAAATGCGCCCCGCCGGTCATGAACTATAGCAATAGAGGGTAAGGGCGCCGCGACAGCGCGGAAAATATGCCCTAATAGAGAAACCTTATGTGGCGACCATAGGACGTGCTTCCGTCTGTATCTCTGCATATGCGCGGGATCGAGCCGGTCGGCACCGAAATCTTCCAGAGCGTCTCTCAGACTGTCATAAAACATCATGCCCGCCTGGCGCAGCTGGCCTTCGTAATCAGGATTTATGGTCTGAGCGGACATGCGTTTTCTATAGGGGAAAAAGTTAAATTATGCAAATTTTGTAAATCACCGGTAGTGTCTCACTTTGAATATGTTAATGCTGTATATTGGGCCAACGTTCGGCGATGGTCAGGCAAGCCGCTTCCATGTTCTTGAATCGTGTAACCGCATCACCGGGCGCTGGATAGGCCCGTCCTGTGTATGCATCTAATGTAAGGCATAAGCTTTTATCCGGCTCCGCACCGTCATCTCTGAAAAGAGAGCAGTGATAACCGTGCATAAAGGCGGACTGCCATGCGGCAACATTCTCATCCAGCGGTTTATTTTTGGCATACCGGAAAGAAACCGCTCCGATTTTGATTTTATTATTTCTGCCATGTTTTCTGAGGCAGAACTGCGCCTGTGGCTTAACGATAACGCCATTTAATGTGATTTGCGGCAAGTGATTTGCTGGAAGCCTTTCCGCGTCAGGTAAGACAAGATCGGGAAAGATTTCCGCAAATCGGTCCACGAAATCGGCATTTACATCATAGAGATCTCTTTCAAAATCATCGTCGGCCAAACGTTCGCGGAGCGCTTTTGCCTTCTCGCCGAGAATAGACGAGTGCGCATTAGTGTCCTGCAAGAAATTACTGACAATCGCCTTGGCCTCTGTGTGTTGAAGGACTCTTGCTGTCACTGGGTATTTGCAGCCATAAATGATGGTGCGCTTTGCACGCTCGGAGGATGCCATATAATCTGCCAAATATCTGGCCGTTATAGTCGGATTTTTAACTTCTTTGAGTGCCTTTTCTTGTGGCATAATGTCCTCCGGGGGTAATCAAAATGGCAGAACTATATTTTACCGCTGATTTAGATGATGGGAGTACGTTGTGCCTTGCTCCTTTGACTAGCAGGCGCATTGCTATGTCTGGTCAGGATATACCCGATCCTAGCGGGTACTTTCTTTATCAAAAAAGCGATACAAGCGATTTTAACGGCGTTGATATAATCGCACAAGTCCTCTCTGAAGAGGCCGCCCTTAAGCTTCGTAAAATATTCAAGATGGACTGACTGTATCAAACCTTTCCCCGCCCCTTGTCATACCAGTAACGGTCAGCCATCACGATAATATCTCCAAGGCTCCAAAGTGTTTGGGATACGCCAGCCGCCATTGCAGGGGAAACTTTTAGGGTTTTGTGAATGCGGGCAAAATTGTAGTGCATGAAGTGCAACGCTACCGAATGCGCGTGGTTCTCAACCTTCTTTGAGAAGGCATTCGTCAACCGCGTGAAGCGGCGCATGGACATCCGCATGGTCAGGTTTTGGCGTTCCGCAAAGCTGGTGCTGATATGTTTAACATCAGGATTGCCAATCATTTCCTGTTTAATCGCGCCAGTGCATACAGCAGGGCTGTAACGCTTCTGACCTTCAACGTTATCGCCGTAGATTTTAACCAGCATGGCGTAATCAACGTCCGCGCCAAATGCGTTCTCAACGGCATCTTTGTATTTCGTTAGACCGTCCGAAGTAAGCTGGATGCGGTTCGCCATGCGCGAAGCCATATCACCGATAAAGTCCTTAGCGGTTTCAGCGTCACGGCTCCCAACGCGCCATGTGGGCACCAACTTCGTATCGGCGCAGATGGAAGTCCAAGTCCATACGTCCCCGGCTTCGCCTTCCATGCCTTCGGGGACGTTGCGCTGTTTGCTATAAACAAACGACCAAATCTCATCAACTTGGACGCGTTTGCAGGGGAGGTTTGTAAGGTGCTTGTCCTGATACCATGCGCAAGCCTCGCCAACTTCAACGAGTAGTTTGGTGACAGTGTTGACAGATGCGCCGGAGATACGGCTAGCCGAACGGAGGCTGTTTCCCTCAACAAGCAAGCTAAGAATTTGGGCGCGTTCTTTTACTGGTTTCTTGTTCATAGAAGCAACAATAAGGTGTTATGCATGATCGATCAAGCATAAAAGTCACTTTCAAATATATTTGACGGTTACGAGGCAGTACGATTATGATGAATGCAAGAACCGGGGAGAGGTGCAAGCACCCCAACCCCGCTTCCTGCCGGGATGTCAACCCCGGCTTTGCTTCGCTCGCGCCATATTCGTGCCAGAGAACCGCACAACAGCGAGAACTCCAGCACGGTGGCCTAGGCCCTTCTGACGATGGTTTGCCAGTCCATGGTATTGCCTTTCGTGTTGAGGGTTGCACATGCCGGGTTCGTGTTCCGGTCAAAGATCAACGAACCAGGATTTCTGGGAACCCGCTGCCAAATGGCGCGGGTTCTTTGATTTAAGCAATTCTTTCCTCGATCAATTTTTGGTATCTAGCCTCGATCAGACGCCACTGGGTTTGTCCTGCGCGAGCCGCCGTCTTTTCAAAGCGGTCTTTACGCTTGGCAAACATCGTCCCCATTCCAGCCTTAGCGCGGCTATCATCCGTTTCGAATGAAATCCCCGCTTCCTTGAGTGCCAGAAAGATTTCGTCTGTATAATGTGGGCGGTTGCCCTGATTATACAAAAAGTCTTCTGCCGCATCAGCAATCCGGTCATTTGCTCGGGGATCGTACCTGTAGACCGTCCCAGTGCTTTCTTCGGCGGACTCGATAGGGCGTTTCACAGTCACCCCTGAGGTCAGGTCCAGTGCTTGCTTCATATGGTTGAGGGCGGCAATGCGGGGGTCCGGGTTAGCCTTGATATCGGCCTCGATGCCCTTGATAGCATCTAAGATAGCCTGTCTGCTTGAATACATCATGAACTGTTCTCCATTTTGGCACCTAACCATAATAGGAAAGGGTGCGTCAAGGAGAAATTTGTAGGTCATCGAAGGTTCATCGAGATTCTACGATGCGCCAGTTATTCGCAGTCCTTCTTCCAGCGGCTTTGGGCGGCTTTACGAGCAATTTCGGTTCGCCGCTCTTTTGTCATGGAATTTGCGCGCGACTTTCCCCCCTTAAGCCCACCCTTACGTCCGAGAGCAACGGCGTTTGGGTCTTTCCCTGCATCTGGCGGCGAATCGGTCGCTTCTCCCGTTGCAAGATCGACAATCATCTTGCCTAACTGGTTCGGGTCTCTGGGTCTCTTCGGGTGCTTTGCCATTGTACCAATATGGCACATTCGAGCCGGGCTTGCCACAGGCGGACTGCTATTTGCGATATTCAAAGTGATACACTGCCAAATCACCCGGCCTTAGTCTCTGAATAAGCTTAGATACTCGTCGAATACATATATTCTGTGACGGCTTTGGCCTGTAATTTCTGCCAGGATATCGAGGCGCATCAACTCTTTCACCAGGGCGCTGGCCGACTGGTGGGTGGTATCGAGTATCGCCGCGACCTGATTCACGTGAATGCTTGGCCGGGCATAAAGATGGTCGACAATAATACGCGCCTTTTCGGCGCGCTGGCCAAGGCTCGTGATTTTGGAATCGGTTTCGTTTTTCAGCGCCAGCATGGCCTGAAACGTATCCTTGCCTTTTTGCGCGGTTTCCAGGATGGCAGTCAGGAAAAAGCGCACCCAATGCACAAGATTATTGCCGGTGCGCACTGTCATCAGCGCATCGTAATAGGCGGCGCGGTGCTTTTCGAGATAGGCCGAGACATAAAGAGACGGCTTGCTGAGAAATCCCGTGCTGAGCAGATACAGTACGATCAGCAGGCGGCCGATCCGTCCGTTGCCGTCAAGGAATGGATGGATGGTTTCGAACTGGTAATGGGCGATGGCGATGCGGATGAGATGCGGCACCTGAATGTTGTCGTTATGAAGGAATTTTTCGAGGTCGCTCATCAGCCCGCCCACCTCATTCTGATGCGGTGGAATGAATACGGCGTTTTTCAACGTGCTGCCGCCGATCCAGTTTTGAGATGTGCGGAAGTCGCCAGGCGCCTTATGCTGACCCCTGACGCCCTGCATCAGAACATTATGCGCCTGCCGGATCAGGCGATTGGACAAAGGAAGCGTTTCCAGCGTTTCCAGTGAGTGATTCATGGCGGCGATATAATTTTGCACTTCCTGCCAGTCGTCGCGCTTTTCGGGATCGATTTCCTCTATGTCCTTGATGGCATCCTCGATGTTCGTCTGCGTTCCTTCGATCCGGCTTGAGGTATTGGCCTCCTTGACGATATGCATGGTAATGAACAGATCGACGTTGGGGACGATCAGGGAAAAAGCATTGAGCTCGCTCAAGGCCCGCGTTGCGTCCTCCAGCAGTGTGTTGATGATGGGATCCTCCCACGTCCATTGATGGTTGATGGGCGCAGGACTGAAGCTCTTGTATTGATTTTGCTGGCGGAAGCGTCCGGATTTGAAGGTTTCGATTTTCATGAGAACATCTTACATCTGTGAACTTATATGTAAGAATAAAGGATATTTATTTACATTTCAATAATTATATGTAATTAATATTGCCATTTTCTTACATATAAAGCTGGCAATGTAAAGCAAACCGTCACTTCTCATCCCCCATTTTCAGCGCCGCGATAAACGCGCTTTGCGGGATTTCCACGTTGCCATATTGGCGCATCTTCGCCTTGCCCTTTTTCTGCTTTTCCAGCAGTTTGCGTTTCCGCGTGGCGTCGCCGCCGTAGCATTTGGCGGTCACGTCCTTGCGCAAGGCGGAGATGTCCTCGCGCGCGATGA
>JBDHTS010000040.1:0-20107 GCA_039808845.1 Alphaproteobacteria bacterium
ACCAGAAGAACCATCAGCCACAACAGGGCAAACGAAAACAGGTCGGCGCGCGCCAGAAACTGCGCTGCGCCCTTTCCCTTCCCTTTTAGCCTTGCCAAAACCATCCGGTTATCCTGCCTTGATATGCAGACGGGAGATTGGCGCTGGCAAGACAAAAATGGAATTGCTTTCCTTAATGCTCATTCCCTTGGCCCAAGGAATGGCTTAAACTGGCCTTTCCTGATCCTTTCTTTGTTTCCAATGGCCGAACACCCCGACACCTACTATACGCGCACGTTGCGCGGAGCGGTTTCCTATCCTGCCCTCAGCGGGCAGACTCACACCGATGTCTGCGTGATCGGCGGCGGCCTTGCCGGGCTGAATACGGCGCTGGGCCTTGCAGAACGCGGACGGAGCGTTCTCGTGCTGGAAAGCGGAAGGATCGGCTCCGGCGCCTCGGGGCGTAACGGCGGATTTGTCGCGAAGGGCTATTCGGCCGGTGAAGGCGTCCTGGCCGATACGCTGGGTGCCGGGCACGCGCGGGCCCTGATCCAGCTCAGCCGCGCGGGCCGCGCATTGATCCGCCAGAGAATTCAGGATTATGCCATTGACTGCGGCCCGATCATCGATGGCGTGCTGACCGTTTCCTGGCGCGACCGCCCCCAGATGCTCCGCGCCAAGGCGGAAAAACTGAACGGGCAGTTCGGGCTGGATCTGGAGTTCTGGCCGCGCGAACGCGTCCGTCAGCATTGCCTGACGGAAAAATATTACGATGGATTGTTTTCTCCCGGCGATTTCCAGTTCCATCCCCTGAATTACGTTCATGGCATTGCCCGCGCGATCACGGCGAAAGGCGGCCATGTCTATGAAAACAGCCGCACGCAGCGTATCGAGAAAGATGGAAACGATTACATTGTCCATACCGATGGCGGCCAGGTGCGTGCGCGGCATGTCGTTCTGTGCTGTTCGATCGATGTCGGCGGGCTGGACAAGCGGCTGGCGCGATCGTCCTTTCCTGTCCTGACTTTCATCATGGTCACGGACCCGGTCGATCCGGCTCTCCTGAACCAGTCGATCAATACACAGCATGCGATTTACGACATGCGCTTTTCCAGCGACTATTACCGTGTTCTGCCCGATAACCGCATCCTGTGGGGCGGGCGCGTGGCGTTACGCGACAATCCCGGCGCGATTGGGCGGCTGCTGATGGGCGATCTGCTGAAAGTCTATCCGCAGCTGGAAGGCCATGTGAAGGCCGAAATGGCCTGGTCCGGACGCCTGTGCTACGCCCCGCATAAAATGCCGCAGATCGGCCGGATGGATGAAGGATACTGGTATTGCACCTGTTTCGGCGGTCATGGCCTGGTGCCGACAACGGTCGGCGGCGAGACCGTGGCGGCGGCCATTGCCGACGGCAGCCGCCAGATCGATCTGTTCGCGCCTTTCGGCCTCGATTACGCCGGCGGGCGGCTGGGACCTGTCGCGGCGCAATCAGTCTATTACTGGTGGCGCCTGCGCGATAAGCTTGGCCTTTAGAAAGGGCCGGATAAAGCGCAAGGCATAGATGGCGGCCAGAATAAAAGCCATCGTGAACCAGAAAATCGCATATTGCAGGTGATTGTTCGGCGGCATCCAGTCCCGACCGAACCCCAGCGGATAGTCTTCTCCCGCCGAACGGGCATTCTCCGCATAAAAAACGTACGGAAGAGAGTTACCTGATTCCGGCAGCAGTATGTTTATATCTTTCAGATCTATGGCGTACCATTGCCCGGCTCCCGGCCGGTTTGGCGGGGTGAATGGGTTCTTGCGGTCAGGTTTTCGCGCGAGCCCGGTCAGGGAAACCGAACCATCCGGGACGCGCCCCTGCCATCCTTCCGGTACCCAGCCCCGGTTGACCAGGATAACGCCGCCGTTCGCAAGGCTGAATGGCTGATAAAGATGCGCTCCCGTTTCTCCATCATGCGTACGCGGCCTGACAGCTATCTCTCCGGGCAGGAAATGGCCATGAATTGTACCGAAAATAAAAAGCGAGCGGTTCCGGGCCGATGCTTCCAAATCCTGGCTGACCAGATTGGGAGGTATTCGCATCGCGTACGCCTTGTCCAGTGCCTGCAGGATCGCATTTTTCCAGGCAAGCCGTTCGACCTGCCAGGTGCCAAGCGCGCAGAGAAGGCTGAAAGCCGCCAGCATGGCCAGCGTCGCGCCGACCGGAAATCGCGCCCCGCTCTTCATATCACTCGCTCCAGTCTCCCGGCCTGTGCCGGTACTGAAGGGCAATGACGTACGCCTTCAAAGGCCTCAGCGATCCCAGGGTCAGGCCCAGCGCGACGATTGTCCAGACAATGGCGTGCACCCAGAGCGGCGGATGGACAAGGTGTTCGAACAACAGCGCGAGAGGAACCAGAAGGAACCCCAGAATGAAAATCAGGAACACTGCGGGTCCGTCGGCGCTGTCATTCGCGGCCAGCGGCAAATGACAAACAGGGCAGCGGTCCTGAACGTCCAGGTAAGTGCCCGGCTTATACAGATTGCCGTCGCCGCAGCGCGGGCATTTACAGGCTATCGCCTTGCGGAGTTGGGACCAGAAGGCAGAGTCAGGCATGGTTTTTCTCCAGTTCGGAAGGCAGCGGAACGTCCAGCCGTTGCGCCAGCTTCTTCAATGACGCACAAAGCCCGGCATTCAGCGGAATGCCTTCCCGCGAACGGGTTTCATATGTTCTGCGGGCCCGGTCGCCGGGCAGGCGGACAGAATCCTGTCCGCCCTGCATCGGCGTGGCGCGGACAAACTCCAGCAGCTTGCGGGCCTGATCCTGCATATGGGAGAGGCCGCTGAATCGTTCCGGATCCCACAGAACGCAAAGAACATTATTGGCATAGGGCGCGTTTTCCGGCGCGGGCGGGCAATATCCCCCCGACAGACCCGCCGTCAGGCAGTCGATCATCAGCGCAAGGCCGAACCCCTTATACCCCTGCGCGCCGCCCATGGGCAGCAACGTGCCTTTAGGCTCTTCGAACAAAACGTTAGGGTCGGTGGATGGCAGGCCTTCCACATCCTGGATCAGACCGGCGGCGCAGCGTTCCCCGGCCAGCCGTGCAATCCGCATCTTGCCGAATGCAACCGCGCTGGTCGACATGTCGACGACAAAACTGTCCCCGTCCAGCGGAATGCCGAAGGCGATCGGATTGGTGCTGGTGCGCGGCGCCTTGCCGCCCGGCGGCGCGGTGGACAGGAAAACGCCGTTGTCGTTGACGGCAACCAGGGACGCAAGCTTCTGCCCCGCCGCCCATTCCGCCCACTCTCCAAGCCGCCCGGCATGGCCGCAATGGCGCAGAACACCCGTCGCGATTCCAGCGCCACGCGCTTTCGTTTCCAGTTTTTCCAACAGGCGCGGCATCTGCACCTGACCCAGGCCGAAGCCGGCATCGCCCGCCAGCATTGCCCCGGTTTCATGCAGGATCTCCAGCTTCGCGCCGCTGACCAGCCGACCTTTTTCACGATCGATGACATATTCGGCACAACGTATGATGCCATGGGAATCATGGCCGCGCAGGCTGGAATCGGTCAGGCTGTCCGCCGCCCGCTCCGCTTCCTCCGGTAAAAAACCGCCCGCCGTGAACAGGCGGGCGATAAAGAGGCGCAGGGTTTCGGAAGGAACGCTTGCGCCTCCCGGCAGGCCGCTCATCTCAGCGCTGGCGGAGTGACAACGCCATACGTATTGCCCCACCAGTATATGGCGACGAACAGGAACAGCCAGACCACGTCGACGAAATGCCAGTACCAGGCGGCGGCTTCGAAGCCGAAATGGCGTTCCGGCGTGAAATGCCCTCTTCTGGCGCGCAGCCAGCACACGAACAGGAAAATCGTGCCGATCATGACGTGAAAACCGTGGAAGCCGGTCGCCATGAAGAACGTCGAGCTGTAAATGCCTTGGGTGAAGCCGAATTCGGCATGATGGTATTCGTAAGCCTGGCATAGCAGGAAGAAAACGCCCAGCAATACGGTAATCCCGATCGCCTTGATCGATTCATCCCGCTTGCCTTCCAGAATCGCATGGTGCGCCCATGTCACCGTCGTGCCGGAAAGCAGCAGGATCATCGTCATCAGGAACGGCAGGCCAAACGGTTCGATTGCCTCGATACCCGGCGGCGGCCACAGGCCCTTGGTGTATTCGAGGCGCAGCGGCATGTTCTGCTGGTCCGAATAGATGCTGGCGTCGAAGAAAGCCCAGAAAAACGCGACGAAGAACATGACTTCCGACATGATGAAAAACAGCATGCCGAAACGCAGGCCGATCTGTGCGATCGGCGTATGCGCGCGTTCCTTCACCGCTTCAAAAATCACGTCTTTCCACCAGAAGAACATGACGGCCACAACGGCAGCCATGCCCAGGAATACGCCCTTCAGGCCGATCTTGACGCCTTGGAACTCCACGCCATGCATGTACATCAGGGCGCCGACGGCCAGTAGCCCGCCTGCAAAAGCGCCCGCGAGCGGCCAGATGCTGGGGCGCACCAGATGATAGGGATGCGGTTTTCCGGTTGTGGAGTAATGAACGGTTTCGGACATGGTAAACCTTTAAAAAAGCGAACTTAACGCACCGGCTGATTGTAGAAGCGTTCCATCGCTTGTTCAAGGGCCGGGGTTTCGGTTTTAAAAAACGTATAGGACAGCGTGATCGTCGACACGTCCTGCATGTCTATATCGTCGGCAAAGTCCGGGTCAATGAAGAAAACGACCGGCATGTGCGCGGTCTGGTTGGGGCCAAGCGTCTGCTCCGCAAAACAGAAGCATTGCATTTTGTGAAAATACTTCCCGACCTTCGGCGGCGTGACGTTATAGACTGCGGTTCCGGTCAGCGACACGTTCGAGGCATTATGGGCGATATAGGCCGCCATTCCCTTCTGCCCGGCCCTCAGATCCATCTGCAGATGCTCCGGCTTGAACGACCAGCCGAGATCAGGGGAGATATCGGCATTGAACTTGATGGTGACGATCCGGTCGGTCACCTTATGGGGCAACGCGGCGGCGGACAGGGGCGTGCCGTCAAACCCCGTTTTCTGGCAGAACAGGCGGTAGAGCGGGACGGAAGCGAACGCCAGCCCCGTCATGGCCGCGATCACGCACAAGACGAATAGGGCGACGCGGCGGTTCCGCTCTTTCAGTCCGGGCAAGGGATTATTCGTCGTCGTCAAAGGTGTCCTGATCGAAACCGTCCTGCGGCGACCCGACCGGCACCGGTTGCGGAGGCACCCCGGTGGCCGGCTGGGCTGGCGGCTGAGGCTGGGAAGGTTGTGCCTGCGGAGTCTGCGCCGATGGCGCCGGGTTTCCGGCGTCCGTCAGGCCGACGCCGATGTTTTCCGGCTTGGGCATCCAGGGCATGGAGGGAACGGGCGGCGGCGGCAATTCACCGGAGCGGACGGCGCCGGCGGCCATGGCCGTATTAACGGCCGCGCCTGCCTGTCCCGCTTTTCCCGTCATGTCGTCCCGATGGCGTTCACGACGGGCGTCCATGGCCGGCTCGGCCTGCTGGCGGCTTTCAAGATAGGCGCGGCGGCGCGCGTCCCAGGGCGTCTCGTCTTCCTGCGCCCGGGCCTGATGCATTGTGACGGCGAGGGAGGCGGCAACGCCCAGAAATAAAATCAGGGAACGCATGTTTCAGGGTCCTTTCATGCGGATAATGGCGACGGCGAAAATCAGGGCGCACCATGCGGCGATCAGCGCCAGCATGACGAGGTTTTTCGATCTTTTACGGTTGTGCAGTTCGCTATACGGCATCGATCATCAGCATCAGGAAAAGGGCGAACAGGTAAAACACCGAATAGCCGAACATCAGCCGCGCGGAGCGCAGCGTGTCGTCGCGCAGCACGCGGAGGGCGGCATAAAGAAACAGCAGGGTCAGCACCAGCGCCGTCATGCCGTAAGCCATCCCCGTATACCTGGCAAGCCAGGGGAAAAGCGCGACCGGCAGCAGCAGCAGCGTATACAGCACCATCTGAAACTTTGTCGCGCGCTCGCCCGCCACCACTGTCATCATCGGGATTTTAGCCCGGCGGTAATCCTCGTTCGCGAACAGGGACAACGCCCAGAAATGCGGCGGCGTCCACAGAAAGATCAGCAGGAACAGGGCAACAGGCAACGCCGAGACATCGCCCGTGACCGCCGCCCAGCCGATCATCGGAGGAAAAGCGCCCGCCGCACCGCCGATGACGATATTCTGGGGCGTCCGGCGTTTCAGCCAGACGGTATAGACGAACACATAAAACAGATTGGCCCCGGCCAGCAGAAGCGCCGCCGTCCAGTTGACGGCCAGGCCCATCGTCATCACGGAAAAGGCGGAGAGGACGGCGGCGAAGGCCAGCGCGTCGTCCGGTTGAATACGGCCCATCGGCAGCGGCCGCCCGCGCGTACGCTTCATGACGGCGTCGATATCGCGTTCGTACCACATATTGACCGCGCCCGCCGCCCCGGCCCCCAGTGCGAGGCAGAGCATGGCGGTGGCCGCCAGAACGGGGTTCATGGACGAAAAGCCGGGCGCGACCCACATGCCCGCGAAACCGGTAAAGACGACCAGGCTCATGACGCGGGGTTTCAGCAGGGCGAAGAAATCCCCCACCCGGCTTTCGGCGGCAACGGCAGGCTGGGCGGCGGATACGGCGGCGTTGTTCATCCCTTCGTTTGTAAAGCAAATCCCGCGAAACTGCCAAGCATGAAATGGATTAATGGAAAACCGGCGCGGGCGCGGGGAGTTGGGGGATAGGCCTCTGAAGCGCCTGCAATGTCGCGCCCGGAGCGGCAGGAATGGGTCCGAGATCCAAAGTATCCGACAACGCCTGCAAGGCAGAATTATTTCGATCTACAATGCCTGATTCTATTAAAGAATCTCTGCATTCGATTGCCAGATTGCGCAGAAAGTTTTTCGTGCTCCGGGAAAGGCCGGGGTTTTGCGTCATCAGGGCCACACACAAATACAGGGCATCCAGATCTTTCCCGCGTCTCACATGATCCTGAATTTCGCCGATACGGTGCGCGAGATGCGTTTCCGGAGGCCTGAAATCCAGGCTATACGCTTCTACAGCCTTTGTGCCACGTTCCGTAAGCGCTTCCTCTTTTTGGGCGCCTTCAAATTCATGTTGGCTCAAAAAACGGGCATGTCCTGCGAAAAGTCCGGCGATCGGATCGACCGGAAAGCCTGACAGAGCTGTCGCCATCATCCGTGACATAGGCGAACTCTACCACAGAGAGCGCGTTTTTTCAAGATTGGCGGATCAGTCCACCTTGGGCTGGATCTCGAACTGGTGGAAGGGCGGCGGGCTGGACAGCGTCCATTCCAGCGTCATCGTCTGGGGCTGGACGTTCCAGTAATTGCCGTCGGCGCGGCGGCCGAAGAACAGCGTGTAGAACACGATAAACACGAACAGAACCGTCGCGCCCGCCGAAATGTAGGAGCCGATCGAGGAAATATGGTTCCATGCCTCGTACGCGTCCGGATAGTCCGGATAGCGGCGCGGCATGCCGCCCAGACCCAGGAAGTGCTGCGGGAAAAAGGTCAGGTTGACGCCGATGAAGGTCAGGAAGAAATGCAGCTTGCCCAGCGCTTCCGGATATTGCCGCCCGCTCATCTTGCCGATCCAGTAATAGAACCCGGCGAACAGCGCGAACACAGCGCCCAGCGACAGCACGTAATGGAAGTGCGCGACGACATAGTACGTGTCGTGCAGGGCGATGTCCATGCCGCCATTCGCCAGCACGACGCCCGTGACGCCGCCGACCGTGAACAGGAAGATGAAGCCGATCGCCCACAGCATCGGCGTCTTGAATTCGATGGAGCCGCCCCACATCGTGGCGATCCAGGAAAAGATCTTGATGCCGGTCGGCACCGCGATGATCAGCGTGGCGGCGGTGAAGTACGCGCGCGTGTTCACATCCATGCCGACCGTGAACATATGGTGCGCCCAGACCATGAAGCCGACGACACCGATGGCCACCATGGCGTACGCCATGCCGAGATAGCCAAAGATCGGCTTTTTGGAGAAGGTCGAGACGATCTGGCTGACGATGCCGAAGGCCGGCAGAATCATGATGTACACTTCGGGATGCCCGAAGAACCAGAACAGGTGCTGGAACAGGATAGGATCGCCGCCCTTTTCAGGCACGAAAAATCCTGTGCCGAAATTCCGGTCGGTCAGCAGCATGGTAATGGCGCCGCCCAGAACAGGTACGGCAAGGACGAGCAGGAATGCAGTCACCAGCATGGCCCAGACGAACAGCGGCATCTTGTGCAGCGTCATGCCCGGGGCGCGCATGTTGAAGATGGTCGTGATGAAATTGGCCGCGCCGAGGATCGAACTGGCGCCCGCCAGGTGAAGCGCGAAAATACCCATGTCCACCGACATGCCGGGATGGCCGAGATGAGAGGACAGCGGCGGATAGATCGTCCAGCCTGTGCCCGCGCCCGATCCGATGAAAGCGGACGTCAGCAGCAGGAGGAAAGCCGGTACGAGCAGCCAGAAGGAAATATTGTTCAGGCGCGGAAATGCCATGTCGGGCGCACCGATCATGATCGGCACGAACCAGTTTCCAAATCCCCCGATCAGGCCCGGCATGACCACGAAGAACACCATGATCAGGCCGTGCGCCGTGATCCAGACGTTCCACATCTGGCCGTTTTCGACCAGCTGCAGCCCTGGCTGCTGCAGCTCCATTCGCATCATCACGGAGAAGGCGAGACCGATCAGACCCGCGAAAATCGAGAACAGGATATAGAGCGTGCCGATATCCTTATGGTTCGTCGAACAGAACCACCGGGCGAAAAAGCCCGGCTTGTGATCATGATGATCGTCATGGGCGTGGCCGTGATCGGCGGTGACGGAATGACTCATAACTCAGGTCCTCTTGAAGGCTATTGCTGTTCGGCGGGCGCTGCGCCAGCTGCGGTGCGCCCGGCCATGAAATCGTCGAAGGAGACGTAACCGGCCTTCGCGGCCTCGGCCCACGCCTTGAAATCCTCTTTCGGCACGGCATGCACCTCGATCGGCATGAACGCATGATTCTGACCGCAGAGTTCCGAGCACTGGCCGTAATAGATGCCGGGCCGTTCGATGCGCGTCCAGCTTTCGTTCAGACGTCCCGGCACGGCATCCGTTTTCACGCCGAAGGACGGCACGGCGAAGCTGTGAATCACGTCCTGCGCCGTCACGATGAACTGGATATTGGTCTCGACCGGCAGCACGACCGGATTGTCGACCGACAGCAGACGCATCTGGCCCTTGGATTTATCGATGTCCTTGTCCGGAATGAGGTTGGACAGGAAGCTCAGGCCTTCATATTCAGGGTATTCGTAACCCCAGTACCATTGATAGCCTGTGACTTTCAGCGTCATCTCCGGCTTCGCCGTGCGGTCGCCATAATAGAGCAGGCTCAAAGAAGGCACGGCGATCACGATCAGAATAACGACGGGCAGAACCGTCCACACGATTTCCAGTGGCACGTTGTGCGTGCGGGCGGAAGGGATGGGGTTAGCCCTGGCATTGAAGCGAACGACGACGATGATCAGCAGCAGCAAAACGAACAGCGAGATGCCGGTGATGATCCACAGCAGCATGTCGTGAAACTGGTGCATCCGCTCGGCCACGGGCGACGCGGCGGGCTGGAACCCAAGCTCCCAGGGCTTCGCCGCGCCGATCGCATCGGCCAGCGCCGGGAAGGCGGATAGGATAAGGACAAGGGCCAGAAGCCCCGGATAAAGCCCTTTGCGAAACTGCTTCATTGTTTTCCGTCGTACGGTGAATGCGCAAGGGCGCTTTTGGAAAAGCGCCGGTCCGGGTTTCTTGATACACTCAAAAACCTATACGATGCAAGGGGGTGGCTTTGGATCTCCGATCCTTATCCGGCAAGATGCTGTCCGATGGCCGCCAGCGCCGCGCAAACCGCCGTCTCGCTGCGCAGGACCAGCGGCCCGAGGCTGACGGTCCGGACGAAGGGGTGCGCCGCGAGTTTTTGCCGTTCTTCCGCGGTGAAGCCGCCTTCGGGGCCGGTCAGCACGGCATAGCCTTCTTCGTTTTGCCCGGTCCGCAGCGCCTGACCGATCGGCGCGGCGCCGTCCCGCTCGATACACGCCAGCATGCCGGTATCGTGAGGCCATTTCCGCAGGCCGTCCTCCAGCGGAACAGGCGGAAAAAGCCGCGGCATATCCATTCGCTCGCACTGCTCCGCCGCCTCCATGATCTGCGCGCGCAGACGCTCCTGATTCAGGGTGCGGTTCTCGGTGTTCTGCGTGAAAACGGGATGAAGATGCGTCGCGCCCAGCTCGACCGCCTTCTCGACCAGGAAATCCAGCCTGGCTTTCTTGATCGGCGCGAACAGCAGATGGACCGCAGGCCCCGCCCGCGGCTGTTCCCGCAGCAGGGTTTCGCAACGGAGCGCGACGCCTTTTTTATCGGCGGCGACGACCACCGCCGCCCATTCGCCGTGACGCCCGTTGAACAGGCGCACGGAATCGCCCGCCGCCATGCGCAGGACGTTGCGCAGATAATGCGCCTGCCCGTCCGGCAGGGACAGGGTTTGACCGGCGGCCAGATCCGGTTCAGTGTAGAGGCGCGGCCATTTTTTCAATGCGTGCATATCCATGACCGGACCAGATATATCCTTTCACGAAACCTCGGAAAAGTCCTCCCCCGCCCGCCTGCGGGAGGGGGAGTTAGAGGGGGAGGGAAATCTTGAGGCCGCCTCTTCCAGTCAAAAGATCCCTCCCCCCTTTGTTCCCCCTCCCGCAGGCGGGCGGGGGGATGAGGGTTTGTCCGATATCGGGACGAGCGGACTGCTGCTCCGCCTGCTGCCGGAATCCTGGAAACCCTATGCCCTGCTCATGCGGCTCGACCGCCCCATCGGCACATGGCTGCTGCTCCTGCCCGGCCTGTGGGCGATCGCGCTGGCGGGCGGAGGGCGGGAATGGCGGCTGATGCTGCTCTTCGCGGCGGGCGCGGTGATCATGCGCGGGGCGGGCTGCGTGGTGAACGATCTGTGGGACCGCGACCTCGACCGCCAGGTGGCGCGCACCGCCGCCCGCCCGCTCGCCGCCGGAACGGTGACGCCGCGCCGGGCGATGGTCCTGCTGGCCGCCCTGCTTTTTCTGGGCCTGCTGATCCTGCTGCAACTGCCCCGGGCGGCCATCCTGCTAGGCGGCCTCAGCCTGCCCTTCATTGCCGTTTATCCCCTGATGAAGCGCATCACCTGGTGGCCGCAGGCTTTCCTCGGCCTGACCTTCAATTTCGGGGCCCTGATCGGCTGGGCGGCCGCGACGGGGGGGATCGCCCTGCCCGCCCTCCTGCTCTACGCCGCCGGATTCTTCTGGACCCTCGGCTACGACACGATCTACGCCCATCAGGACATCGCCGACGACGCGGCGATAGGCATCAAGTCCAGTGCGCGACGGCTGGGAGAGAAAAGCAAGGCGGCGGTCGCCCTGTTTTACGCGCTGTGCTGGCTGCTTCTGGCGGCTGCCTTCCTTGCAGCCCATGCAGGCCCCGTCAGCCTGCTTGCCTTGCCCGCCGCCCTCCTCCATCTGATCTGGCAGCTAAAAACCTGGACCCCGGACAATCCGGCCAGCGCCCTTAAAATTTTCCGCAGTAACCGGGATTTTGGATTGATTGTCTGGGGAATCGCTTTTTTTAGCATTTGATTGTTGACAGAATTATCCCGATTCAGGCCTGTATTATAAAAATAAAACCTAAACAGGGAGTACTTAGATGTCTTTGTTGAGTGTTTCGGATCATTTTTTGCAGGTTGCGGCCGCCGCTGGCGTGGCCAGTTACAAGCATCTTGCCATGGAAGTGACTTTCGAATTGCCGGATTCCCCCGGTATCGTCAGTTCCTATGCATGGAGTACGTATGATCGGCTGGATATAGGACTTGAGCCAATCATATTAATACGGGCCGCCTTGGAAAATCCTGAACTCGCGCCATTGCTATTAAAGGACCTGGAGCAAGGATCTCATGATGTGATTCCCGGCCAGCTTGCCCATATCCGCGACAAAATTGAGCAGATATTTCATGGCGTCGATAATGGAGACGCCGCGTCGCAACAAGCTCTTGAGCAGATGAAAAGAAAAACTGAAACGGAATTAGATCGCCGACTGAATTTCGCCAATCTTGATTTCAGTTGCAAACTTGATTTCACTCAAGGCAACGACCAAAAGAATATAGCTTTAATGAAGGCCGATGCCAGAACACGTTATCTGGGCAAGGTCATGGGACTCGTCACGCACTGGCAAAATTCAGTTGAGGGCAGGCTCCATTGTATACATTTATCAACCGCCAGTATTCCTAACCAGGAAGAACTGAACGCGGCGATGCAAAGCTGTTCACCCCGAGGCTCGATCCTCCAAAACGTGGAATATCGCGGGAATAAAGTGCAGTTGAACTGAATGCAGACCAAGAGCTTCCGAATACTCGGTTTCGGTTTAAACGAAACCAGGGCGAAGCTGCCGAAAACGCAGGGCCCGGCCTTGTTCCTGAAATGCATATCGCACTAAGCGGCTTAAGGGCTCGCTGACGACCAGGAAGGTCCGGTACCGCTCGTAGAGCGGCTGGATTTGAAAGCGCTGGCTATAAATCCTAAATCATCAAGAGTTGTCCGGACTCTTCTTCCCAAACCTTGAATCGCAACACCAGCAGTATCCAGCCCCCAGTCCATTGCTTTGAGCGTTGCACCCGGAGCCGCTCGCATGAATTCTTTTGTAGCATCGAGAGCCTTCGCGCGCCTTAATCCAGCCCGTGTCATGCCGTCCCAGACCAGGTCGGCCGTATTGAAATCATGTCTTTCCGCCTTGCCGATATCGGCGGCAAGGTCTGAAAGGTCACCATGGCGCTTTGCCGCCTGTTTTTGCGCCCGGCGGAAAATACCGTCCGCTTGCGATTCCAGGTCGCCGCCTGTCTTGGCGCGCTGCAGAAGATCGAAGACGCTTACTCTTCTGTGATCAACGGTCGTTTTAAGATCGTAGCTCTTCAGCAATTTGGCGCGCCGGTACAGGTCTTCTGCGCGCAGTGCTCGGTCTGCGGCTTTGCTGCGTTCAGCCCCCAACCTGTCCAAATCTGTCTTGGCGGATTCCTGTAGGTTGAATATAGCGTTTTTCCACTGAGCAGTGTCGATGCGCCCGCGATTGGCGTACAGAACATCCCGTATCGCTTGTTCCTTGCCGTTTTTAAACCACTTTCTGCCGGAAGCATGGATGCATTCCGTCAGCACGCGCGCCAGCTCGGCTCCGGCGCCGCCAGCTCGGTTGAGTTCGGCGATATAGGCCCGGATATCCTTACGCGCGATCAGTTTCCGGATGGACGTGGCAAGGGCGTCTTCCGCCTCAACCCGTTTAGTTAACAGTTTCTCCCTCTCCTGACGCGCACGTTGATGCAGAGCGACGAATGCCAATCCTTCCTCTATCTTTCTGTCAACCGCTTCTCTTCCTCTTGGCCCCAAAAGAGAACCACGGCCCGGCAGGATACGCAAAATACCGCGACTTGGACGCATCGCTTCAAGAACTCGACGGGCTTTATCGTAATCTCCGTCCTGCAAAGCTCTTTCAAATTTCGCCATTGCCTTTAATTTCATCGGGTTGAACCGCTGCTTCCATCCATATAACGCAGGTCTGGAGTTTAACGGATAGCGTGGGTCCGAATTAGGGGAGCGCATCAAAGCGTTTAGGCTGGTCAGCCTTCTTTCGACATCAAGAGGATTGTCTCTGAGGCCAAGCAGGTGCTGATAGAGATAATTGTTCTGTTCAGGAGGAATACGTTTTGAACGCGCTTCCGCCCGGGCACAATCCGCACCGATTCTGCGATATGCATCATTTTGCAGTTCTGAAGCGGCTTTTGCTCTGGCTAGTAAAGGGGTTAACCGGGTCTGACGATTCAAATAATCGCCCTGAAGGGCGACAATCTCGGCATCCGTAACCATATCCGCTGTCCGATCCTTGAATTTCTAATTATTAACAGATGGTCAATTTTATAATAAACAGGAACATTACAGCAAGAAATTTATCCCGCCTTCCTTAACGGTTTGTACTTGATCCGGTGCGGCTGGTCGGCGTCCTGGCCCAAGCGGCGCTTGCGGTCGCGCTCGTAATCTTCGTAATTGCCCTCGAACCAGACGACCTGACTGTCGCCCTCGAAGGCCAGGATATGGGTGGCCAGGCGGTCGAGGAAGGCGCGGTCGTGGCTGATGATCACGGCGCAGCCCGCGTACTGCTCCAGCGCCTCTTCCAGCGCGGACAGGGTTTCGGTGTCCAGATCGTTGGTCGGCTCGTCAAGCAGGAGGACATTCGCCTCGTTTTTCAGCATCTTGGCAAGGTGTACGCGATTGCGTTGCCCACCCGACAATGTGCCCAGTTTCTGCTGCTGGTCCGGGCCGCGGAAGTTGAAGGCGGAAACGTACGCCCGGCTGGGCATCTCGATCTTGCCCAGTTTCAGGACATCTTCGCCATCCGAGATTTCTTCCCAGACCGATTTGTTCGCGTCCAGGGCGTCCCGGCTTTGATCGACATAGCCCAGCCTGACCGTCTCGCCGACCTTGAACGTACCCTGGTCCGGCTGTTCCGTCCCTGTGATCATGCGGAACAGGGTCGTCTTGCCGGCGCCGTTCGGGCCGATCACGCCCACGATGCCGCCGGGCGGCAGTTTGAAGGACAGGTTTTCAATCAGCAGCCGGTCGCCATAGCCTTTGCGCAATCCGTTCGCCTCGATCACCGTATTCCCCAGACGCGGCGGCGCGGGGATGACGATCTGGGCCGTACGTACGGTGTTTTTCTGGGCCTGGGCCAGCAGATCCTCATAGGCCGCGACACGCGCCTTGGATTTCTTGCGGCGGCCTTCCGGCGTCTGCCCCATCCATTCCAGTTCCCGGTCCAGCGTCTTCTGGCGTTCGGCCTCCTGTTTCGCCTCCAGCTCCATACGCTTCTGCTTGGCGCGCAGGTACGCGGTGTAATTGCCCTCATAAGGAATGCCGCGCCCGCGATCCAGCTCCAGGATCCAGCCCGTAACATTGTCAAGGAAGTACCGGTCGTGCGTGACCATCACGACCGTCCCCGCGTACTCCGACAGGAAGCGCTGCAGCCAGGCGACGCTTTCCGCGTCCAGGTGGTTGGTCGGTTCGTCCAGCAGAAGGAGATCGGGCCGTTCCAGCAACAGGCGGCACAAGGCAACCCGGCGGCGTTCGCCCCCGGAGAGTTTGCTGACATCCGCGTCGCCCGGAGGACAGCGCAGGGCGTCCATCGCGATCTCGACCGTACGCTCCAGTTCCCAGCCGTTCGCCGCGTCGATCTTTTCCTGCAGCTCGCCCATTTCGGCCATCAGGGCGTCGAAATCAGCCCCGTCCTCGCCCATGGCCACGCCAATCGCGTTGAACCGGTCGACCATCCCTTTGATATCTTTCAACCCGTCCATCACGTTTTCCTGGACGGTTTTCTTCGGCAGCTGGGGTTCCTGTTCCAGATAGCCGACGCGCGCGCCCTGCGCCGCCCAGGCTTCGCCGGTGAAATCCTTGTCCCGCCCCGCCATGATTTTCAGCAGGGTGGATTTACCGGAGCCGTTCGGCCCCAATACGCCGATCTTCGCGCCGGGAAAAAAGCTCAGGGTAATGTTTTCAAGAACCTTCTTGCCGCCGGGATAGGCCTTGTTCAGGCCGTTCATGACATAGACGTACTGGTAGGAAGCCATGGCTGTCTCTTTCGCAGGATTCAGGATGCGGCGGGCACCATAGCAATATTTTCCGGCGCCTTCAAACGGAACTCTTTACGCGCCTGCGCTTTTGTGGCGTGAATAAAGGCAGGAGGCATCCTTGTCGAAAGTCGCGAATTCATTCGATTCCCTGGTCGAGGCGACGCGGAACCGTGCGAAGTTCTCCGGCCACGGCGACGCCATGGGCGCGGCGGGGAAAGCCGATGCGCGGGAGACTGTGACGGCAGGGCTGCCGCTGGACAGCCCCGGCGACCTGGCGGTCGTCAATCCGCAAAAGCATGGCTTCCGCGCGATCCGGATCGCCATGTCCTGGGACAGGGCGGGCAAGGGGATCGATCTCGATCTGGGCTGCCTGTACGAACTGAAAAGCGGGGAGCGCGGCGCCATTCAGGCGTTCGGCAGGCGTTTCGGCGATTACAACCGGGCGCCCTTCATCACCCTGTCCGGCGACGAACGTACGGGCGAAACGCCCGGTGATGACGAATTCCTGATCATCAACGGCAGGCATTGGCCCGCGATCAGGAAAATCCTTCTGTATGTCTATATATACGCGGGCACGCCCGGCTGGTCGTCCGTCCGCCCCCTGGTGCATGTCCGCGTGCCAGGAGAGCAGCCCCTGGAGGTGATTCCGGCCTTGAGCGATACCAGAATGCCTGTATGCGCCGTCGCGGGCCTGGAAAACATCCGCGACGGCATCAGACTGACTCGCCATACGGAATATTTCGCCGGCCATGCGGAAATGGACCGCGCCTTCGGATACGGAATCAACTGGCGGGACGGCGAAAAAACCTGAGCGCCTTCGCCGTCTAAATACTGTTTTTTCCCGCCGGACTGCGCTATCTTTACGAAAAGTGAGCGCAAAAGGTTTTGAAATTATGGCCCAGGACGATGTGCCTCCCTCGCGGGATGATGACGTAAAGCCGATCGACCATGAAACATCGCCCGTCTTTCATGATCCTATCATCGCCCAGCAGATGCGCGAGAAAAAGGAGGATGAGGCCCGGCGGAACAAAGTCCGCCAGAAGGATGGGAGCGTTCCCGATCATATGATCGACCATGTCGCGGCGGTCGGCATGGGCAATGCCGTGGGCAAGGGCGAATATATCGATCTCCTGGCGAAGTTGCCTTCCCTGCGTATCCTCTATGCCGGCGTCGGCTGGTCCCAGAAGGCCCAGGAGTCTGAGCCTGTGGACATCGACCTGAGCATTTTCCTGCTCGACCGCAAGGGCCAGACGCGCAGGGACGAGGACTTCGTTTTTTACAATCAGCTGACGGCCTGCGACGGCGCGGTCCGCCATGAAGGCGACAGCCGTTCCGGCGCGGGCGACGGCGATGACGAAAGCGCGTTTATCGACCTGAACGGCCTGCCTTTTGATGTCATGCGCATTGCATTCGTCCTGAGCATTTACGACGAAGAAGGCAAAGGCGACCATTTCGGCCTGATCCGGGACATGCACTTCCGCCTGGTGAACAAGGAAGACAATGTCGAAATCTGCCGCTTCGCCCTTCCGGAGGGAGAATATGAAAATACAAACGTCATCCAGGTCGCGGCCCTGATCCGCGAGGGCCCGAAATGGGTATTCGAGACGCTGGGCACGCCGATGGGGCGCACGGGCCTTGCGGGAATCGCGACCGGTTACGGCATCATCGTGCGCGAAGTGCAGTCGACGGGCTGATCAGAACCCCTTGCCGCCCTGCTTGGGGTTAAGCAGCTGCCCGGGCTTGATCTTCACCGATTTGCCTCCGCCCCCGCCCCTCTGGTCCGCGAAGCGTTCGCGCTTGCGGAAGGCATCGTCGAACAGCTGGTCGATATTCGGGCTGACGCCGGCCTGGATTTCGCGCACGACCGTCTGGAAAAACAGCGCGGCCTTTTCCTCCCAGTCATAGACATCCTGGCCATAGGGCGCGCCCCGGTATCTGAAACCGGTCACCGTCCAGGCACCCTCATGCGCAGGGGCTGCGCGCAGGTGGCAGATATGCTCCATCGCCCCTTTTCCGGGCGGCGGTTTATCATAAAGGATCTGGATTTCGCCCTCCACATCCTCGCTGTCCATACCCATGCGGACTTCGGCGCTGTATGTCATGCCGAGGCTGGAATCGACATGCACCCAGGGCACGTTGTCGTTCGACCGGGGAACGTAGCCTACGCCCAGCTTGTCCATCAATTCGTTCAGGGTAACGCGCATCGCCTTAAAACCGTTATCGCCGCTCCTCTTTTACGGATACGCCCTTGATGGGCCGAACGCAAAGAAAATCGGCGCTTTACCCGCCGTTTCCCGCGATCGCGTCCACCTGGCCGTCATGAAATTCGAGGCGCAGATTCTGCCCTGCCCGGATATGGGCGGCACAGGTCAGGGGTTTGCCCGCGTCGTCCCGCACGACCGCATAACCCCGGCTGATGATCCTTTCATAAGAGAGGCTTTCCAGCATGCGTACGGCATGGGCCAGGTCCCTTGTTTTTTTCGCCGAGAAGAATCCGGCATCGGCAAAGGGCAGAAACCGTTCGGACCATAGATCCAAGCGGGATTTCTTATGGGCCAGCAAAGCGGTCGGAGGCTGAAGACGCGCGGTCCGTTTCAACAGAATGTTCTGACGCATATCCAGCAGACGGGCATACGCATTTTTCAGGCGGTCGCTCTGGCGATCGAGTCCGGATTGCCGCCGGTCGAGGGTTGTTTGGGGATGCGGCAGGCGCGCCACGGCACGCAGGAGAACGGATTCCCGCTCGCGTACATTCTTGTTCAGGACAGCGTGAAGACGGTGCGCCGCATGATCCATGCGCTGCGTACGCAACTCCAGAAGCCTCCGGGGATCGCCCAGCCGTATTGCCACGCTGTCCAGCCGCTGGCGGCGATGCTCCCGAAACCGCTCGATGCCGGAGATTAGCCGCTCCGTATCGTCCAGCACCTGGGCATACAGGTTGCGGCGCACCGGTACGGCCAGTTCGGCGGCCGCTGTCGGCGTTGGCGCGCGGATGTCGGCGGCATAGTCGATCAGCGTCGTGTCCGTTTCATGACCGACCGCCGAGATCAGCGGGATGCGGCATTCCGCCACCGCGCGTACGACCGCCTCATCATTAAAGGGCATAAGGTCTTCGAGGCTTCCGCCGCCGCGGGCCACGATCACGAGATCGGGCCGGGGCACAGGCCCGCCGGGCGCCAGGGAATCGAATCCGCGTACGGCCGAGGCAATCTGTTCCGCCGCCCCCGGCCCCTGCACCAGCACCGGCCAGAGAAGAACGTGGCGTGGGAACCGGTCTTCCAGCCTATGCAGGATATCCCGGATGACGGCCCCTGTGGGCGATGTCACTACGCCGATGACATTCGGAAGAAATGGCAATGGCTTTTTTCGACCGGCATCGAACAAGCCTTCCGCCGCCAGGCGCTTCCGGCGGTCCTCCAGCATCTTGAGCAGGGCGCCCTCGCCCGCCAGCTCCATCGATTCGACGATCAGCTGGTAATTCGAGCGCTGGGGATAGGTTGTGATCCGCCCGGTGCAGATGACCTCCAGCCCTTCCTCCGGGCGAAGCGAAAGCCTCGCCAGCGTCCCCTTCCAGCAAACGACGGAGAGGCAGGCTTCGGCATCCTTGAGGTCTGAATACATATGACCGGACGTATGGATCTTCACGCGCGACAACTCGCCCCGCACCCGGACGCGGCCATAAGTTTCCTCCAGCGTCCTTTTCAAGGAAAAAGCGAGTTCGGAAACCGAAAGTTCAGGGACATTGCCGCGCTGGGGAGAAGGAGCTGAGAACAGATCGTCGGGCATTCCGAATATCTAGCGTGAAGCCGTGGAATGTGACAGCAAAAAATGCCGCCTTCCTTTTCTTCCCGCCCGCACATGATAGAATCAGGAACGAAACCGCCGGAGTTTTTATCATGACAGCGCCGCTTGCCGAATTCCTTTATGCCGACGAAGCGCAATGCGTGGACACGCTGCTGCGGGCCCTGCCCTGGGACGAAGCGCGGGCGCGGCGGGCCAAGAATTCGGCCACGGACCTGATCACCCGCGTCCGCGGGGCAAAGCGCAAATCCGGCGAACTGGAATCCTTCCTGCAGCAATACGGGCTGAATTCTGAAGAAGGGCTTGCCCTGATGACTCTGGCCGAAGCCCTGCTGCGCATTCCTGACGCGCATACCGCCAGCCTTCTGATCCGCGACAAGATGGCGGCGGCGGACTGGCTGGCGAAACAGGGGGAAACGAAAGACCTGCTGGTGAAAGTCGCGGGGTTCGGCCTGTCCCTGACGCGGAAAGCGCTCGACTCGTCACTGGCGAGACTCGGCGAGCCCGTCATCCGCAAGGCGATGGTGGAAGCGCTGCGCCTGATGGGACGCCAGTTCGTCCTGGGCCGGACGATCGACGAGGCGATGAAGAACGCGCGCGCCTATGAACAAAAGGGCT
>JBDHTS010000041.1:0-19711 GCA_039808845.1 Alphaproteobacteria bacterium
CAGGTCCGTCGTCTCCGTATCGACGGCCATGATTCCGGTTTCATAGGCGCGCGCGATCCAGGCCTTCAGCGTTTCCTCGTCCGTGATCAGCGTATATTCGTTTTTGGACGGGTGCGGGATCGACGGGATCAGATCGGGCAGAGGGCGGACGGTCCGTTCCAGCGCCGCCTCCGCGGCCTGCGGTTTCGCGGGCGCGTTCTGGCCGATGCGGTTCAGCAGCGCCTTGAAGCCGTGCTTCTGCAGAAAGGCGGACAGTTGCGGCGTTTCCGGATCGCGCGCCTTCAGATCCTCCAGCGCGAACGGCACCTTCACCTGCGCGTCGAGCGTCGCCAGTTTTTTTGAAATCCGTGCGTTCTCTGCATGAGTCGTCAGCAATTCGCGGCGCTTGGGCTGCTTGATCTCGTCCACGCGGTCGAGCAGGGATTCCAGCGAGCCGAATTCGTTGATCAGCTGCGCCGCCGTCTTTATCCCGATGCCCGGAACGCCGGGGACGTTGTCGACGGAGTCGCCCGCCAGCGCCTGCACGTCCACGACCTTGTCCGGCGGCACGCCGAATTTTTCATGCACGTCCTCGATGCCAAGATACTTGCCCTTGATCGGGTCGTACATGCGCACCTTGTCGTTCACCAGCTGCATCAAATCCTTGTCCGACCCGACGATGGTGACGCGTTTGCCCTGTTCCGTCGCCAGCCGCGCATAGGTGGCGATCAGATCGTCCGCCTCATACCCGTCCAGCTCGATGCCGGGCAGGCCGAACGCCTCCGCCGCGTCGCGGATCAGGGGGAACTGGGGGACCAGGTCTTCCGGCGCGGCCTCGCGGTTGGCCTTATACTCGCTGTAAATCTCGTTGCGGAAGTTGCGCCGCGCGGCGTCGAAGATGACCGCGATATAGGGCGCGTGCAGGTCGGTCAGCAGCTTGTGGATCATGTTGCTGAACCCCATCACCGCGCCGACCGGCACGCCATCCGGGTTGGTCAGGTTCTGCGGCAGGGCGAAATAGGCGCGGAAGATATAGCCGGACGCGTCGACGAGGAAAAGTTCGTCGTTGTCAGCTTTTTCATGACCAGGGTTTTGAACGATTTCAGAAAGAGGCATTAAGGGAAGATGGACCAGCCGTAAGGGATAGTCCAGATAGGATTTAGCGCCAGCCCATAATCCGGCCTACATGATTGTTGCCCATGCGCTGGCCGGCAGCATGCCCCTGGCCGCGGGGCAACATGCGGTAAATAGCGCCTTGGTTCGGATCAACATTTCGGAACGAACGCGCCGAAGGAGCCGCGCCAAGAAGCGCATTGCCCTTCTGAATCAAGGCATTCATTTTATTGATCGTTGACTTCTGCAACATGCCATTATTCCTGTAATTAACAAAATTATAACCTTTTCGGCATTTGAATGCAAAATTATAAAATTCAATAACTTTCAATTACTTACCGCATACAACGCCACCGCCGCCGCGTTAGAGACGTTCAGGCTCTGGATCGGCCCCTGCGTCGGCAGGCGGGCCAGGGCGTTGCATTGCTCCCGCAGCTTCTGGCGCAGCCCCGCGCCCTCCGCCCCCAGCAGCAGCACGCATTTATCCTTTTTCGGCAGGTCCGCCAGCGTGTCCGTCCCGCGCTCGTCGAGGCCGATGGCGAAGAACCCGGCTTCCTGGAGCGTTTCCAGCGCGCGGGACAGGTTGGTTTCGTAACAGACCGGCAGGTGTTCCACCGCACCGCAGGCCGCCTTGGCCAGCACGCCCGTCATCTCCGGCGAATGCCGCCGCTGCATAATGACGCCCGCCGCGCCGAAAGCGCTGGCCGAGCGCAGGATCGCGCCCACATTATGCGGATCCGTCACCTGGTCCAGGATCAGGACGACCGCGCGATCCGCATGGTCCGTAGCCGCCACGATGTCCTGCACGAAGCATTCCTCCAGCGGTTCGGCATCCAGCGCGATACCCTGATGCACCGCGCCAGGGGGCAGGCGGCGGTCCATGTCTTTTTTGTCAAGAATCTGCGGCTCCGGGCGTTTCAGCCCCGATTCGCGTGCCTTCGCCAGCACGGGCTGGAATTCCTTCAGCATCGGCTCGGTGACATGCATCGCCCGGATGCGCCGCGCCGGGTTCAGCCACGCCTCCGTCACCGCATGCGTGCCCCAGAGCGTGGCATGGAGGCGTGGCGGCTTCTTTTCGCGCGGCCTGTCTTGACGGCCCGGCTCCCTGTTCTCACGGGCCGGGCGCGCGGTCTGCGGACGGTCGAAGGGGCGCGCTTTCGGCTTGCCTTCCGCCCCGCGAGAGGGTTTCGCCCAGGGGCGGTCGCCCCCCTTGCGGCCTTCGCGGTCATGGTCACGGTCGCGGCTGCGCGGACGCCTGTCGCCGTCTTTTCCCGGCTTCCGGTCCGTTCTGCCGCCGTCGGTCCGGCGGCTGTCGGGGCGTTTGTCCCCGCGCCAGGGTCTGTCCTTTTTCATGGCCCCATCAATCGCATACTTGACAGGAAAAGCAAAATCCCTTTTGTTGTCGGCATTCCCGGTTGGAGGGATGGCGGAGCGGTCAATCGCACCAGACTGTAAATTTGGCGCCTTCGGGCTACGCAGGTTCAAATCCTGCTCCCTCCACCATTTTTTATCTAGAAAATCCTTTAAAGGTAGAATGCCTTAAGCATTAATTTTCTGCCGTTGCGCATCTTCTGGCCATCACGCGGCGGCGCCAACCGATTAAAATAGCCATCGCCGTACACAACATAGTCCAGTACGCCAGATAGAGCGCTGTCGCCCACGAACTGAAAGGATCGCGCACAGCAGCCAACGCCAATAGCATGGCCGTTGCACTGATCATCGGAGAAGCCATGGAATCCTCATGTGGCAAATGATAGGCCTTTCGGAAGCCAGGGATGATGCCAAAGCCTTCGACCAACGCGAGGAAAAGAATCGCAGCGCGGGGACTGTCCGTTAGCCACCATAACGGCATCGCCAATAACGACAGACACAGCATAGCCGCATCAATCTTACGTATATATTCTACGCCGCGACGCAGTGTCATAATAAGCATAAAGATATACATCGGTGCCGGAATGCCCATACGCAAGGCCGCGCCAACATCACCTTCGAGGTACATTCCAACAGAGACGCTAATCGTGACAATGAAATAAACTAAAAGTGTAAACGCATGCGGACGGATACGCTTAAGGTAAGTCAATGTTAAATAGTAAATATGGTTGGCCATGACGATGGAGATAGAGGCAAGGCCTAATATCTCTTTGTAATCCAGCTGAAAACTCATTGCTTTCTTTCTAAGTTTATTTTACGCGTGAAAAAATGCATTCGAACTCTAAGGCATCAATATTTTAATTCAAATCCTCATCGTATCGGCAAGATGGTCGATCAGGGTGCGGATTTTGACCGACAGGTGTTTCGTCTGTTGGTAGACGGCGTGGACGTCGAAATCGGTTTCCTCGAACTCCTCCAGCACCACCTGCAGCTTTCCTTCCGCGACGGCCCCGCCGACGATGAACGTGGGCAGCAGCGTGACGCCGCAGCCGGACAGGGCGGCCTGATACAACAAATCGCCGTTGTCGGAGAGGAAATTGCCGGAGACGGACTGCCAGACCTTCCGTCCGTTCACGCAGAACGGCCATGATTTCCCTTCGGCCAGATTGAGGTAGCTCAAACAATTGTGTTGCTTGAGGTCGGACGGCCGGGCGGGCCGCCCGCGGGCCGCAAAATAGTCCGGCGCGGCGCAGACGACGCGGCGGGCGTGCAGCAATTTGCGGGCGATCAGCGCCGAATCCTGCATCGCGCCGATGCGGATCGCCACGTCGAACCCTTCGGCGGCCAGATCGACGCGGCGGTCGGAAAGATGCGTGCGGATCGTCACGTCCGGATATTTCCGCAAGTAGGACGCAAGCGAAGGCGCCAGATACTGCATGCCGAAGCTGAGCGGCGCGGCCAGCCGGATCGTGCCGGACGGCACTTTCGCGCTCTGGCGGATGCTGGCCTCCACATCCTCGATCTCCTCGAAAATCTTCTGCACATGGGACAGATAGGCGCGGCCCGTGTCGGTCAGGGCGACGCTCCGCGTGGTGCGCATGAAAAGCTGCGCGCCGAGCGCGGATTCCAGGTCCCGGATCCGCTTGCTGACCACGGACCCGGCGAGTCCCAGGCGGCGCGCACCCTCCGCGAAACTGCCGCTTTCGGCAACCAGCTGAAAAGCCTTCATGTTTTCCAGTTTGTTCATGGCCCGTCATTATTCTATAAAATCGAACAGTATTGTTCAAAATACATATATTATCATCTTTTTTGAAACAATCTAGTATCAAACCATGAGGCGGCGGAAAGACGCGCCGCGTGAAAACGACATGGGATTTTTTTAACCAAGGAGAACCGCAATGACCGCCGCCACTGAAAAACTGCTGACCCCCGGCAATTCCGTTTTTATATTCATCGACCACCAGCCGCAGATGGCGTTCGGCGTGGCGAATATCGACCGTCAGCTTTTGAAAAACAACACGATCGCGATGGCGAAAACCGCGAAGCTGTTCAATATTCCGACCATCCTGACCGCCGTCGAGACGGAATCGTTCTCCGGCTATATCTGGCCGGAGCTGATGGACGTCCTGAAGCAGGATCCGATCGAGCGCACCAGCATGAACAGCTGGGAAGATCCGAAATTCGTCGAGGCCGTTAAAAAAACGGGCCGCAGGAAACTGGTGATGGCGGCGCTGTGGACCGAAGCCTGCCTGATCTTCCCGGCGCTCTGCGCTCTGGACGAAGGGTACGAAGTCATCATGAACGTCGATGCCTCCGGCGGGACGTCGCAGGCCGCGCACGACGCCGCGATCCGCCGCGCCGAACGGCACGGCGCCGAGTCGATCACCACTGTGCAGCTGCTTCTCGAAATGCAGCGCGACTGGAGCCGCAAGGAAACCTATCAAGGCACGACCGATATCGTGCGGGAGCATTTCGGCGCTTATGGCATGGGCATCGACTATGCCGCCAGCATGGTCCACGATTACGGCCAGCGCGCGGCTTTCCCGCACAAAGTAAACAAATAACACCAAGGAAAGGAGAACAGCCATGACAACGGCATCCGGCATCCACCACATCACCGCGATCGCCAGCGATCCGAAGAAGAACTTCGATTTCTACACGAAGGTCCTGGGGCTGCGGTTTATCAAGAGAACCGTCAATTATGACGATCCCGGCACGTACCATTTCTACTTCGCGGACAAAGTCGGCACGCCCGGCACCGTCCTGACCTTCTTCCCGCACCCGGACCTGCCGCGCGGACGGCACGGGACGGGACAGGCGGTGGAGATCGTGTTCGCCGTTCCGAAAAGCGCGCTATCCTTCTGGATCGACCGCTTTCACAGGCTCGGCATCGCCTATCAGGGGCCGGAGAAGCATTTCGGCGAAACCGTGGTGCGCATTCAGGATCCGGACGGGCTGATGCTGGAATTCGCGGGTATGGATGACCTGCCGGACGATACGGTCTGGGCCACGGACGACATACCGGAAGACGTCGCCATTCGCGGATTCCACAGCGTCTCCCTCTGGGTGGACGACCATGAGAAGACCGCGGACATCCTGACGAAGCATCTGGGGTTCCGGCTCGTGGGCAATGACGGCAGCCGCTACCGCTATGCCGCCGAGGGCGGCGGCATCGGCAGGATCGTCGATCTGCGCGCCATTCCCGGCATGTGGCGCGGCGCGCCCGGCGCGGGCACCATCCATCATGTGGCGTTCCGCGTGGGCGACGACGAGGCCGAAGCGAGAGTCCGCGAAAGCCTTATCGGGAACGGCCACCGCCCCACGCCGGTGATCGACCGGAATTACTTCCATTCGGTCTATTTCCGGGAACCGAACCATGTGCTCTTCGAGCTGGCCACGGATCATCCGGGCTTCGCGATCGACGAGCCGGTGGAAACGCTCGGCGAGGCCCTGATGCTGCCGCCTCAATATGAAACGCACCGCGACGCCATCGCCGCCGCGCTGCCAGCACTCTAAAAAAGAAAGGAGGGATCGTCATGAATGCGGACTTCAACCCTATCTTCGTTCCGGGCGATCCCCGCCTGCCCGCGCTCCTGCTTCTGCACGGCACGGGCGGGGACGAGCGGGACCTGGTGGATCTGGGGCAATCGGTCAGCCCCGGCTCCGCCCTCCTCTCGGTGCGCGGCAGGGTGCTGGAGAACGGGATGCCCCGTTTCTTCCGCCGCATGTCCGAAGGCGTGTTCGATCTGGAAGACCTCGCTTTCCGCACGGATGAACTGGCCGATTTTATCGGGGAAGCGAAGAGGCGGTACAAAATGGATCAGCCCTTGTATGCGCTTGGCTATTCCAACGGCGCGAATATCGCGGCCAGCCTTTTGCTGACCCGGCCGGAAACGCTGCAGGGCGCGGTCCTGCTGCGGGCGATGGTGCCGTTCGAGCCCGAAACCGTGCCGGATTTGTCGAACAAGAAAATCCTGATGCTGTCCGGCCTGATGGACCCGATTGTTCCAGCGGAGAACGCGCAGCGGCTCTCCCAGATCTGGAAGGAGTCCGGCGTGGATCTGCGCTTCCTGATGAAGCCCGCCGGTCACGGCCTGACGCCTTCCGACATTTCGGATATAAAAGGCTGGATGGCGTCCATGACGCCGGCTCCCCAGTATAATTCTTGATGAAGGAAAGCCACGCCATGACCCACGCCAGGCCCGATACAATCCTTTTCAACGGGAAAATCACGACGCTTGATAAAGACAAGCCGGAAGTCAGCGCCATCGCGCTGACGGGCGGGACGATTGCGGCGATCGGAACGGACAGGGAGATCCGGGCGCTGGCGGGCGACACAGCGAAAATCATCGACCTGAAAGGCCGCCGCGTCATTCCCGGCCTGAACGATTCCCATACGCACCTGATCCGCGGGGGCTTGAATTACAACATGGAACTGCGCTGGGACGGCGTGGCGAGCCTCGCCGACGCGCTCCTGATGCTGAAAACCCAGGCCGCGCGCACGCCCGCGCCGCAATGGGTGCGCGTCGTCGGCGGATGGAGCGAGTTCCAGTTCAGGGAGCGCCGCATGCCGACACTGGCGGAGATTAACGAAGCCGCGCCGGACACGCCCGTCTTTATCCTGCATCTCTATGACCGCGCGCTGCTGAACCGCGCCGCGCTGCGGGCCGCGGGCATTACCAAAGATACGCCGGATCCGCCCGGCGGGCGCGTGGAGAGGGACGCGAACGGCGCGCCCACCGGCATGCTGATCGCGGAGCCGAACGCCATGATCCTTTACGCCACGCTGGCGAAGGGGCCCAAACTGCCGTTGAATGACCAGATCAATTCCACGCGCCATTTCATGCGTGAACTGAATCGTCTGGGCATTACCAGCGTGATCGACGCGGGCGGAGGGTTCCAGAATTATCCGGACGATTACGACGTCATCAACCGCCTGCATGCGGACGGTCAGATGACGGTGCGCATCGCCTATAACCTGTTCACGCAGAACAAGGGGGGCGAGCTGGCCGACTTCCAGAAATGGTCGAAGATCGTCAAGCCCTATAGCGGCGACGGCTTCCTGCGCCATAACGGCGCGGGCGAAATGCTGGTCTTCTCCGCCGCCGATTTCGAGGATTTCCTGCAGCCGCGGCCGGATATGGCGAAGACGATGGAAGAGGAATTGGGCGACGTCGTGCGGTTCCTGGCCGAACGGCGCTGGCCGTTCCGCCTGCACGCGACCTATGACGAAACCATTACCCGCGCGCTGAACGTATTCGAGGCAATCGACAAGGATACGCCTTTCAATAACCTGCGCTGGTTCTTCGACCATGCCGAAACCGTCAGCGACCGCAGTCTCGACCGTATCCGGAAACTGAATGGCGGAATCGCCGTGCAGCACCGCATGGCGTTCCAGGGCGAATATTTCATCGACCGTTACGGCGCGGACGCCGCGCGCAACAGCCCGCCGCTGCGCAAGATGGTCGAACGCGGCATCCCCGTCGGCGGCGGCACGGATGCCACGCGCGTCGCCAGCTTCAATCCCTTCGTCTCGCTGTACTGGATGACGACGGGACGCACGGTCGGCGGCCTCGCGCTGTATGGCGATGAGAACCGTCTGAGCCGCGAGGAAGCCCTGCGTCTCTGGACCATTGGCAGCGCGTATAAATCGAACGAGGAAACCGTCAAGGGCGCGTTGACGCCTGGACAATACGCCGATCTCTCCATCCTGTCGCAGGATTATATGAGCGTCGCGGATGAAGCCATCAAAGATATCGTGTCCGTCATGACCATCATGGGCGGAAAAATCGTTTACGCCGCCGACGAATTCAAGACGCATGACGCGCCGCCGCCCCCGCACAGCCCGGACTGGGCGCCGCCCAAATATTTCGGCGGATATCAGAGCGCGCATGCGGATCACGGCGATCCGGTCACGGTGCCGGCCTGCGCGGTCCATAGCTGCGCGCATGCGTATCATCATGGCCATGACGGCAAGTTGTCGCGCTGGCTGGGGCTCGATGGCGGCAAACGGCCAAGCTTTGAAAATCCGTGGGCCATAGGCTGCGGCTGTTTTGCATACTAAAGAGAAGGGACGAACCGCCATGCCTATTCACGTCGCGATTACCCGCCGCGTCCTGCCGGGCAAAGAACAGGAGTTCCGCGAATCATTGCGCCGCTTTCTTGGAGAATCCTTCATCCACGGCGGCGTGCAGGGGGCGGGCATGATGACCGCCCTGCCCGGCGCGCATGCGCGGGATGTGGGAATCCTTCGCACTTTCGCCGACGAGGCGCAGCGCGACGCCTTCTACGCCTCCGATTTGTTCAGGCGGTGGGAGGAATACGCGGCGACGGTGACCGAAGGCGCGCCGGAGTACCGCGAGCTGAGCGGATTGGAGGCCTGGTTCCGTTATCCAGGTGCGCCGCCGCGCTGGAAGATGGCGCTTGTCACCCTGCTCGGCGTTTACCCGGCCAGTCTTTTCCTGGCCCTGACGATCGGGCCTTTCCTGCATCCGCTGCCCTTGCCGCTCCGGTCGCTGGTCATGGCCGCGGCAATGGTCGGCCTCCTGACCTGGCTCATCATGCCGCGCCTGACGAAAAGCCTTAAAAAATGGCTGCACCGGTAAAGCCGGTCTTTTTAGAGCCTTGTGCGATGGCCTTGAATCACCGCTTCGTCATCCCCCGGCTTGTCCGGGGGATGATGGTTTGAGTGGATCAAGATAAACGCGGAAGCTCCAGGCAATAAAAAAACCGGGCGTTTCGGCGCCCGGTTTTCGAATAAAGTTAAAGGATTATTCTTCGGTTTCTTCAGCCTTGGCTTTTTTGGAGGATTTTTTGGCCGGGGCCTTTTTCTCCTCTTTATCGCCGCCCTTCTGCAGGGCCGCGCCCAGGATGTCGCCGAGGGACGCGCCGGATTCGGTGGAGCCGAAGGCCTTCATGGCCTCCTTGTCCTCGTCGATTTCGCGCTGCTTGATCGACAGGCCCAGCTTGCGGGATTTCTTGTCGATCGAGACGACTTTCGCGTCGACCTTCTCGCCCACGGCGAAACGGTCGGGGCGCTGCTCCGAGCGTTCACGGGACAGATCGGCCTTCTTGATGAAGCCCTTCACGCCATCGTTGATCGCAACCTCGATGCCGCCGCTGTTCACTTCCGTGATCGTGCCGGTGACGACCGCGCCTTTCGCGATGCCGTCAAGCGCGGAGGTGCCGGGGTCTTCGCCGGTCAGCTGCTTGATGCCCAGGGCAACACGCTCTTTCTCCGGTTCGATCTCCAGGATCTTCACCTTCACCGTGTCGCCTTTCTTATAGGCTTTCAGCACTTCGTCGGACTGGTCGTCCCACGAGACGTCGGACAGATGCACCATGCCGTCGATATCGCCGGTCAGGCCGACAAACAGGCCGAACTCGGTGATGTTGCGGACTTCGCCTTCCAGCTCCTCGCCGGCTTTGTGCTTCTCGGCGAATTTCTCCCAGGGATTTTCCTGGGTCTGTTTCAGGCCGAGGGAGATGCGGCGCTTGTCGGCGTCGACATCCAGAACCATGACCTCGATTTCCTGGCTGGTGGAGACGATCTTGCCCGGATGGACGTTTTTCTTGGTCCAGGACATTTCCGATACGTGAACCAAGCCTTCGATCCCCGGTTCCAGCTCGACGAACGCGCCATAATCGGTGATGTTGTTGACCACGCCCTTGTAGCGGGTGCCGGGGGCGTAGCGGGCGGCGATGCCGCTCCACGGATCGCTTTCCAGCTGTTTCATGCCGAGGCTGATGCGCTGGTTCTCGCTGTTGTAGCGGATGACCTGTACGTCCACCGTCTGACCGATAGTGAGCACTTCCGAAGGATGGTTGACGCGCTTCCAGCTCATATCGGTGACGTGCAGCAGGCCATCCACGCCGCCAAGGTCGATAAAGGCGCCGTAGTCGGTGATGTTCTTGACAACGCCTTGAAGAACCTGGCCTTCTTTGAGGTTGACCAGAAGTTCGTTCCGGACTTCCTCACGGCTTTCTTCCAATACGGCACGGCGCGAAACGACGATATTTCCGCGGCTGCGGTCCATTTTCAGGACAAGGAATGGCTGCGGCGTACCCATCAGCGGGGAGACGTCGCGTACGGGGCGGATGTCAACCTGGGATCCGGGCAGGAAGGCCACGGCGCCACCGAGATCGACAGTACAGCCGCCTTTCACGCGGCCAAAGATCACGCCGGTAACGCGCTCACCCTTCGCATGGGTTTTTTCCAGTTCGGCCCAGACTTCCTCGCGGCGGGCTTTCTCACGCGACAGGCCGGTTTCGCCGTCGCGGTTTTCCATCCGCTCGACGAAGACCTCGACCTTGTCCCCCATTTTCACTTCCGGCGCCTGGCCGGGCGCGGAAAATTCGCGCAATGCAACGCGGCCTTCGGATTTCAGGCCGACATCGATGATCGCGTACTCCCCTGTCAGTCCGACCACGCGGCCGAGGACGACAGAGCCTTCAAAACCTTTCTGTTTTCCGAGGGATTCGCCAAGCAGAGCGGCGAAATCGTTGGACTCCTCGCGGTCCTTAATGTTTGCGGCGATATGTGCCATTGGATAGGGTATCCTTTCAAGGTGATGTAGGCTTGTGAGCGCCTTGATAGCGTCAAAAGCCCCGATGTTTCGGCGAACAAGGCGAGAAAGCCTGCCAGGGGCGCAGCTTACGGATGAAATCCGGCCCGTTCACGAAAACGCGCTATATGTAGGGGAAGCCTGCAGAAATTGCAAGCGTTTCAATGCCTCCGCCGTTCAAGCGGGTGTCCAGTCAAATCGCTCGTCTAATTCTCGTTGCGGCGCGCATTCTGCCGCTTTCTTGCCGAAAAGCCTTTCGGACAGGGCCTGCTTCAGCGAAACGCCTGGCTGTCGCGTGTAAAGGAGGGTCTGCATCCCGAGTGCAGCTGCCGCCTTGGTATTGCCCTCACGGTCGTCCACGAACAGAATGGTTTCGGGATCGCGATCCTGCGCAAGACGGGCAAGACCGCCTTCTGGATGGGTTTTAGGATGGCCGAGAAGGTGCGACATATAAGACTTAATGCGATGGGCGACCGGCTCAAGACCCGAAACCCGCATCTGGCGCTCGAACCAGAATTCGGTGCTGTTGGACACGAAACAGACGTCGATGCCGTTTTCGAAACATTGATTAACCAGTGCGGCGACGGAGGTGTCGCACCAGACATGCCGGTCGACCAGGTCTTCTATCTGTTCCCGGTTGAGCGTTTGGCCGAGGGCCGTTTCCCAGCTTTGCCAGAAGGCTTCCTCGGTACTGGGACCGTGGGCGTGTTCATTCCAGATCGGGCCGCCTTTTTTCAGGACTTCGTCCATCGTCAGACTGCAGTTGTCCGCCAGTCCTCGCTCGAATACCGTTTCCCAGACATCGGCATGGAATACGCCGCCGATATCAAGCGCCAGACATTCGATGCCCGGCGCGGCATTCTGCGTAAAGCCATCTTTTGCTTTTGCCATAAAAATATCCTCCGTAAACCGGGATGTAGCATAGCCCGCCGCCCGGCGCAAGTTTCAGAAAGAGGCAAAAAGGCGGTCCGTATGGCCTTTCGCGGAAGCCACAACATCCTCGATATTCATATCCGACGTATCGATCAGAATCGCATCCAGCGCGGGTCTCATCGGGGCCGCTTCGCGTTCCGCGTCGCGGCGGTCGCGTTCCAGCATGTCCGCCAGAATGGCATCGTAATCCGCTGGCATGCCGCCAGCCCGAAGCTCCTTCCACCGGCGCTCGGCGCGGATTTCCGTGCGGGCCGTCACGAAAAATTTCAGGGCGGCGCCGGGGCAGATCACCGTGCCGATGTCGCGCCCGTCCAGCACCGCGCCTTCCGGCGCGCGGGCAATGAAATCATGCTGGAGGTCGAGAAGCGCACGCCGCACGCCGGGATGGAGGCTGACCCGGCTGGCCGCGGGACCCGCCTCCGGCGCGCGGTAGGAGGGATCCGCAAGGATGGACGTGTCGAGATCCCGCGCCAGTTTCAGGGCCAGCGCCGAAGCGGCGGCGGCATCGTCGAGATCAATCCCGCGCCTTTGGGCCTCTACCCCCACATAACGATACAGCAGCCCGGTATCCAGATGCGGAAAACCGTACAGGGCAGCCAGCCGCCGCGCCAGCGTCCCCTTGCCGCTGGCTGCCGTTCCATCGATGGCGATAACCTTCTTCATCAGCCTACATCCAGCGCAAATTTTCATGTGGGCGGCGGTAAGGCGCCTGAGACGACAGACGCATCAGGCGTCTCTGATCAGCACACCAGATTCGCCGGGCAATAAAAGGCTTTGCATACCATGGCGCGTGACTGAGCTTTTGTTCAGCAGCCTGTTTGAATTTTTCGGAAAGATAAACCTGCCACAGCCGCAATCCCGTTCCAGGCCAGCGGTCATTAATTTCGTGCAGATCGATAAGACCCGGATCCGTGCCGCCGAGATATGCCGCCGCTTCATAGACCGCGCGAAACGCGCGGTCGTCCCGCCCCCGTATCATAAGCGTTTCAGGAAAAGGCTTGCCGGGTGCCGCGGGCATTGTCGTCTTCGCCTTCAATTCTGCCGCCAAGACCGTTCATCAGATCGATGAAATTGGGGAAGCTTGTGGCAATAGGGCTTCCGTCATCGATACGCACGGGTTCGTCGGTGGCCATGCCCAGAACAAGAAAGCTCATGGCAATGCGGTGATCAAGCGCGGTTTCAATCAGAGCGCCGCCCTTCGGCGGTTTGCCGTTGCCGTGAATGGTCAGGCTGTCCTCGCCCATCTCCAGCTTCACGCCGCAGGCGGCAAGACCATCGGCCACCATTTTCAGGCGGTCGCTTTCCTTCACGCGCAGTTCGCCCAGCCCGGTCATACGGGTGGTGCCATTGGCGCAAGCCGCCGCCATGGCCAGAACGGGAAATTCGTCAATCATGCTCGGCACACGGTCGGGCGGCACATCAATACCCTTTAGCGGGCCAATGCCGCGAACGATAACATCCGCCACCTTCTCGCCCGTACTGATGCGCTCGTGACTGAAAGAAATATCGGCGCCCATTTCCTGCAGCGTCGTAAAAATACCGGCGCGGCGGACATTGATGCCGACATTGGGCATGGTGATTTTCGATCCCTCGACCAGGCAGGCCGCAACTGCCGGAAAAGCGGCGGAGCTTGGGTCCGCCGGCACGTCCACGCCGCAGCCCTGCGGACGATGGAACCCGATCACGGTGATGGCCTGAGCCCCGCTCTCCAGTGTTTCGACCTGCACGGGCACGCCGAAATGGCGCAGCATGTTCTCCGTGTGATCGCGCGTCGGCTGCTCCTCGATCACGGTTGTCGCGTCAGTCGCATTCATCCCCGCCAGAAGAATGGCGGATTTCACCTGCGCCGAGGCGACGGGAAGACGGTACTCGATCCCCTTCGCGTCCTGCGCGCCGCGGATCGCCATGGGCAGGCGCCCGCCATCCCGCGTAATGAATTGCGCGCCCATGCGCGACAAGGGTTCCATGATCCGTTTCATGGGGCGTTTGATGAGAGATTTATCGCCCGTCATAACGGCGCTGATGCGGTGTCCCGCGATGATGCCCGCCAGCAGGCGCGTGGACGTGCCGCTGTTTCCCATATCGAGAACGGATGCCGGCTCCTGCAGGCTGCCGAGGCCCGCGCCGCGCACCCGCCACAGCCCGTCATTGCCGCCGCTGACGCCCGCGCCGAGCTCGCGGCAGGCCATGGCGGTGTTCAGCACGTCCTCGCCCTCCAGCATGCCGCTGATGATCGTCTGGCCCTGCGCCAGCATCCCGAGCATCAGCGCCCGATGCGACATGGATTTGTCGCCGGGGATGCGCGCGCCGCCCTGCAGCGGCTCTGAAGGTTTCGAGGATGTCAGGCTGTGGATGTCGATCATGCTGTTTTGTAGCGGAGACAACGTTGGAGCGCAAGACGCAAGCATGCCTGCACGCTTCGGTTCTTCAGGCTTCTGGCTTTGACGGTTTTTTTATGGCAGAAAGACGGAAGAACGATTTTAACGGGAAAGGTCCATCATGGCCACGCATGCCGAACTCGCCGCCCGCCTGCTGCGCGACGCCGCGCATTTCTTCCGCACCATCGGCAGCCAGAACGAGCCGCTGAACGCACAGATGACCGAAAATGCCGATGTGTTCGAGCAGGTCGCGAACCTGGTCGAGACCGACCCGACGGGCAAGATCGGCGACTGAGGCTTACCCCATCAGGGAACAGGCGGCGAAGGCGATGCCTCCGCACAACGCGGCAAACGCCACGATCGCCGTAAAGCCGAACCGGAGCCGGCGGCGATTCTCATAGGTGCGGAAAGTTGTGTCCACATGGCGGTTGATGCGCCGGTCGAACACCTTCCGTTTGACTTCGATGCGGTGATAGCGCCCTGAATCGTATAGCGTGCGCGCCAAAGCGACGGCGCGTTCCCCGTCAGGGGTGCTGTCATGCCGGTGCCAGCGGCTGCGCAAACGGCGGTCGGGGTTTTCGAAACTGTAAACCGTGAATTCCTGGCTTTCCTGCGCGGGGGAAAGCGGCAGTTTTTTCGCGGCGCTGCTGTTCATGGAAGGGACCTCCGGCGACTCACGCTCATGACGTTACCGCAAGGATCATTAACAAAGTCTTAACCGTTCCCGGGCAGCATAAGTTCCACAATCAGCCGGAAGGATTTCATAATGTACAAGAGAAGGCTTGTGCCGCCCTTATGCTTGTCAGAATGTGGCGCTATCGTTACAATAGGCGCAGACATCGTCCGTCTTTCAGCGTCATCTTTCACAACTTGAAGCAAACCGCATCGCCATGGCCCGGTATTCGCGCGTCGTCCGCAAGAAAAAACAGCAGCAAAAGGGTTTTCTGCCCGAAGCGGTGAAAATATTCATCGCGCGCCGGGTGATCGACGCGGCGGCGCTCGGCTTGCTGATGCTCGGGCTTTTTACGGTTCTGTCCCTGATCAGCTACAGCCATGACGATCCGTCGCTCAACACGGCAGCCGCAGTGCCGGCAGGACGCATCGGCAACTGGCTTGGCCTTCCGGGGGCCTATACGGCGGATCTGCTGATGCAGACTCTGGGCCTGGGCGGTCTTGTTTTCGCGGCGGCCTTGCTTGCCTGGTCCTGGCGGGTCTTCCACCGCGAACCGCTGGAACCGCTCTGGCTGCGCTGCGCCGGGCTGATCGCCGCCGCGCTGTTCGCCAGCATGGCGTTTGCCCGCGTGCCCGCCGGAGAATGGCTGCCCAGCGCCTGGGCGGGTGGGGGCGGCGGCACGATCCTGCTGAACGGTGCGGCCCATATGCTGGCGCCGCTGGCTGGTACGATGGCACACAGCATAGCCGCCATAATGGCTGCCATTCTGGCCTTAGGCTCTCTGGCTCTGGCCTGCGCGGTCAGCCGGGATGAGATTTCAGCCACCTTTGCCCTGATGGCGCAGGGCGCGACAACCGTCACGGAAGCCATTGGCACCGCATTTGCTGGTACTTACGGCTGGCTGCGGCACTATGGCGATGCCGAACGCGAAGTGCCCGTCAAAAAAACACGGACACGGAAAACGCCCACGCTCGACTCTGCAAACGATGAAGAGGCAACGGACGAAGAGTCCGAAACAGCTGAAGACGAAGAGAACGATGAAGATGAGGAAGAAGAGGCTGAAAACGACATGCCGGAATTCCTCAAAAAACCGATCGACTCCACGCCGATCCGCGTCATGAATCCCGGCAAGGCCGCCAAGGGAAAACAGACGGGAGGCACAGCGCGGCAAACCAGCTTCGCCCTGCCCGGCGATGCGGAGGAATGGGAATTCCCGCCGCTCGATCTGCTGCAGGATGTGCCGGAGGCGACCGTTGCCGAACAACCCGACGAGGCCGCGCTGCAGAAAAACGCCCGGATGCTGCGGCAGGTTCTCGGCGATTTCAACGTGTCGGGCGACATCGTCAGCATCAGCCCCGGCCCGGTCGTCACGCTTTACGAGCTCGAACCCGCGCCGGGCACGAAGACCAGCCGCGTCATTTCGCTGTCGGACGATATCGCACGCTCGATGGCCGCCATATCCGTGCGTTCCGCCGTCATTCCCGGCCGCAACGTGATCGGCATCGAACTGCCCAACAAGCGCCGCCAGACCGTCTACATGCGCGAATTGCTGGAAACGGAGCAGATCCAGAACGCACGCGCCGCCCTGCCCCTGATCCTCGGCAAGGATATCGGCGGCGCGCCGGTCATCGCCGACCTCGCCCGCATGCCGCATCTGCTGGTCGCCGGGACGACGGGATCGGGCAAGTCCGTCGCCGTCAACACCATGATCCTGTCCCTGCTCTACCGCCTGCCGCCGGAAAAATGCCGCTTCATCATGATCGACCCGAAAATGCTGGAGCTTTCGGTTTATCAGGATATTCCGCACCTCCTCTCCCCCGTCGTCACCGAGCCGGGCAAGGCGATCGTCTCCCTGAAATGGGCGGTGGCGGAGATGGAGAACCGCTATCGCGCCATGTCGCGCCTCGGCGTCCGCAACATCGACGGCTACAACGCCCGCCTCGCCGAGGCCCGCAAGAAGGGCGAGACGCTGATGCGCAAGGTCCAGACCGGTTTCGACCCCGAAACCGGCAAGCCGGTCTATGAAGAGCAGCCGATGGACATGACGGAGCTGCCCTATATCGTGATCGTCGTCGACGAATTCGCCGACCTGATGCTGGTCGCGGGCAAGGATGTGGAGAACGCGATCCAGCGCCTGGCGCAGATGGCGCGGGCGGCGGGCCTGCACCTGATCATGGCGACGCAGCGCCCCTCCGTCGACGTCATCACCGGCGTCATCAAGGCGAACTTCCCGACGCGGATTTCCTTCCAGGTGACGTCAAAAATCGACAGCCGCACGATTTTGGGCGAAGGCGGCGCGGAACAGCTGCTGGGCATGGGCGACATGCTGTATATGGCCCCCGGCGGCCAGATCAAGCGCGTCCACGGCCCGTTCGTTTCCGACGAGGATGTCGAGCAGGTGGTGAGCTTCCTGAAATCCCAGGGCGAACCGGCCTATCTCGACGAAGTGACGGAAGGCGGCGATTACGGCGACTCGGAAGTCATGGGCGCCCTGTTCGGCGAGGGCGGCGGCGACGGATCGAGCGTGGACGAAATGTACGACCAGGCCGTCGCCATCGTCGCCCGCGAACGCAAGGCCTCGACCAGCTTCATCCAGCGCCACCTCCAGATCGGCTACAACCGCGCCGCAAGAATCATCGAGGAAATGGAGCGCCAGGGCGTGGTCAGCAAGGCCAGCCCGACGGGGAAGAGAGAAGTGCTGGTGAGCGATTATTCGGATGCTTAACTATTAGTTAAAAATGTCGTCAATCTCTTAATCGAGATCTATTCCAATATCGTCAACATTTTCTTGCTCGTGCGATGAATTATTCTTATCATTTTCGCTTGTAATTTTTTTGTGGCAGTCTTGACAAAGGCCTAAAAGTTCAAATAGAAATTCATTAAACAAATGATCATAATGTATATGATGCACTTCGGTCGCAGGAACTACTCCACAACCTTCACAAACATTTTGGCAACGTTTTAAGACTAGATCACGTTTTTTATGCCACTCGGGAGATTCTAAATACCTATTATAACTGTGAGTAAATTTACCTCGTTCTTCATATTGCTTTCGTGCTAGTTGGAGGAGCTTTTCGCGTAGTTCCGCACTCCGTCTCGATGAATAACTTTTAGAAAGTATTTCAGGCAACCAAGGCAAACTCTCTACCCAGATTTTATCCTTTTGGACAAGGGCATTACCCAATCGTTCACCGCAACTAATACAGCAATTTCGGACTTGAAGGTTACCGTTAGCAACTTGAACACGGTATGGTTTTTTTTCCAGATGTTGGCATGTTTCTTCATAAAACTGCGAGATTAATAAACGGTATTCTGAAGTATGCTCAATAGCTAAAAGTTCACCTGTTTTTGGGTCTTTAATAAAATTGGCATCTAATAATGAATCGTCGGACATAACTGATATTTTATATCATTCAAAAGAAAGACTGATAGTTCAGCGTTGCGTGTAATGCTGAACTATCCAAATACTAGTCTAGTTTGGCGTGATTGAAAATCCGGCTTGATAAACTGAACAAATTCCTGTGCGTTAAACTCACCTGGATGGCCTAGATCATCCGCCAGTAAGGTGCAAAATGTCATCTGACGTTCACTTAATTGCATATGGTAAGGTTCCTCCCTATTTTGCAATTGGGTCATCCACTGCGGTAGACGGCGACTTCCTAAAACAATCCAATCATGAGATGAGCGTTCTCGATAGGATTTTTGCTCAATAGAAGCCACTTCGGCATCCGTCGGCTGGCATACTTCTAGATGGTCCGCACAATAGTTACCCATAATGCCTATAAGTTTAAACAGTTTGTGTAATCTTTGCAGAGAATCCAGATTATACAAGTTTTCAGCATCTGCCGCTTGGCACAAAGCAACCGCATTCTCTTCCGTTTTATTTTTTTGCCAGTTGGACAATGCTATACCAATTGAGCGAGGACGATATTGAGGAATTTGAGTCAAACGCAAAGCCCGGAATTCCTCCATCAACGCCGCGTAGTCCGTTGCATAAGACCGTGCCACACTGGGCCTGCTTTCAGCCTTTTCATCAAAATCGCCGGAGCATCTTGTTTTAAGTTTTTTAGGTGTATTAGGAGTTTCTTCCGTCTCATGTTGATCATCACCATCGGTCATAGGATCATCGCGTTTTGTCAGATCTGGAAAATCCATAAGCCGCATGCCAAGTTTCTTGGCGATTGATGCAGCACAACCGGTTCCTACTGGCCCAATTTCACCATCGGCACGTTCGACAATCCATACAGCCTTAAATAAAGGGTTCTTTCCCGTCGGAGAGCGGTGAATAGCGGGATGATTTCTTCTGGGATCGCTATTCAGGCAAGAAATACCAAAGGCAGTATAATCCCTTTTTATCAGGCGTTTAAAGGCATGATTAAGAGGCGTTAATCCCACAATATTATCTCCCTTAGGCCCGTCTTGTACTCCCCCTGTTCTATTTACGCAATAAAATATTAGGGCGTTTGTCCGCCGCTGCGTTTCGGCATATGATCCCTTCCCATGAGCTTTTAGCCCAAACACATTGCCAATGAAAGCGAACGCCTGATCTATGTGGCGCGGCTGCACTGGATCGGGCGGCTTCACGATCGACCTGAAATGGTCGCTCTGCGACAACCGGCAGGTCATGGCGGCGCCAGCGAACGATCCCGCGCCACGGCCTTGTCCAGCCCGGCATTTTAACGGTCCGGCCCAGCCTTAAA
>JBDHTS010000042.1:2500-19511 GCA_039808845.1 Alphaproteobacteria bacterium
AATCCGCCTTTTGACTTCGGATGTTTCAGAGTCTGCATGATTCGAACTTTTCTCAGCAGTTAGACAATGTTCTGTTTTCCGGAGAAAACAAAACGTGTTGTATGTCTTGCTACTACAAACCTATTCACGATGTACAAGAACCGCTCTGACAAAGTCAGAAGGAAGCAGCCAATGGCTGCTTCGTTTTGACTTCGGCGCCTATGCAAATGGTGGACCCAAGGAGGATCGAACTCCTGACCTCCTGAATGCAAATCAGGCGCTCTCCCAGCTGAGCTATGGGCCCCAAAGAATGGTGGGCCAGGCAAGATTTGAACTTGCGACCCCACGCTTATCAAGCGTGTGCTCTAACCAGCTGAGCTACTAGCCCATTTAGAAGCGGTACGTATTCAGAAAGAAGAGATGCGCCGGCAGCAGGCCGCTTGTCATATCGGGGCCGTGAAACCCCATAGCGATATGACAGATCGCCAGGATCATCCTTAGAAAGGAGGTGATCCAGCCGCAGGTTCCCCTACGGCTACCTTGTTACGACTTCGTCCCAGTCACTGACCCTACCGTGGTCGCCTGCCCCCTTGCGGTTAGCGCAGCGCCTTCAGGTAGAACCAACTCCCATGACGTGACGGGCGGTGTGTACAAGACCCGGGAACGTATTCACCGTGGCATGCTGATCCACGATTACTAGCGATTCCAACTTCATGTACTCGAGTTGCAGAGTACAATCCGAACTGAGACGGCTTTTTGGGATTTGCTCGGCATCACTGCCTCGCTGCCCACTGTCACCGCCATTGTAGCACGTTTGTAGCCCTACGCGTAAGGGCCATGATGACTTGACGTCGTCCCCACCTTCCTCCGGCTTATCACCGGCAGTCTCAATAGAGTGCCCAACTGAATGATGGCAACTATCAATAAGGGTTGCGCTCGTTGCGGGACTTAACCCAACATCTCACGACACGAGCTGACGACAGCCATGCAGCACCTGTGTCCTCCCCGGCCGAACCGAAAACCCTGATCTCTCAAGGTCCAAAGAGGCATGTCAAGCGTAGGTAAGGTTCTTCGCGTTGCGTCGAATTAAACAACATGCTCCACCGCTTGTGCGGGTCCCCGTCAATTCCTTTGAGTTTTAACCTTGCGGCCGTACTCCCCAGGCGGTATGCTTAATCCGTTAGGTTCGTCACCGAAAGCCTAAGACTTCCGGCAGCTAGCATACATCGTTTACGGCGTGGACTACCAGGGTATCTAATCCTGTTTGATCCCCACGCTTTCGTGCCTCAGCGTCAATGCCTGTCCAGTTAGTCGCCTTCGCCACTGGTGTTCCTCCGAATATCTGCGAATTTCACCTCTACACTCGGAATTCCACTAACCTCTCCAGGATTCTAGTTTTACAGTCTCAAAAGCAATTCTGAGGTTAAGCCCCAGGCTTTCACTTCTGACTTATAAAACAGCCTACGCACGCTTTACGCCCAGTAATTCCGAACAACGCTCGCTCCCTTCGTATTACCGCGGCTGCTGGCACGAAGTTAGCCGGAGCTTTTTCTGATGTTACCGTCATCATCGTCACATCTAAAAGAGCTTTACAACCCGAAGGCCTTCATCACTCACGCGGCATGGCTGGATCAGGGTTGCCCCCATTGTCCAATATTCCTTACTGCTGCCTCCCGTAGGAGTCTGGGCCGTGTCTCAGTCCCAGTGTGACTGGTCATCCTCTCAGACCAGTTATGGATCGTAGCCTTGGTGAGCCATTACCTCACCAACTAGCTAATCCAACGCGGGCCGATCCTTAGGCGATAAATCTTTGATCCGTAGATATTATGCGGTATTAGCGTCCGTTTCCAGACGTTGTTCCGCACCCAAGGGCACGTTCCCACGCGTTACTCACCCGTGCGCCACTCCCCTTGCGGGGCGTTCGACTTGCATGTATTAGGCCTGCCGCCAGCGTTCGTTCTGAGCCAGGATCAAACTCTCAAGTTTGATCTCACTGACAAAGTTTTGGAATTGTCTTTGACAGAGTTAATGTCAAGGACCTGCTGTACTATATTGCGTCACGTAAAAGTTACGCATTACGACAACAGATCCATTTTACAATGAGCCCAACGGTCCATAACAGACCTGCTGCCTGCGTATCTCTTCTTCCATCACGATGTTCAAGAACCATCACGGCCCTGACCCCGAGGAGCTTCAGGCCGCAAAAAAGCCGGGTCAACCCCAGCCGCACTATTGAAGTGAATAATCACAACTTAGATTGTTTTGTGACCTTCGTCAATAGCCTTATCCGTCAGAAACTTTTATTTCAGGAACCGGACAACCCGGCAGTTCGTTCAGCTTCTTCAAGCCCAGCGCCCTGCCGAGGTCGCCTTGTATATATTCAGCGCCCTGTCCTGTCAAACATCTTTTTAACATTTTTTTCATTTTTTTCATTTTTTTATCTGCCACCCTCCCCTACGGAGAATCATCCTGTGCCGCCTGCTTTTGAAGTTTTAGGATTCCAATGCATTACATACCGATGTATAGTTTATAGTTGTATCAACCCGCCCTTCTGCGTTCATGAAACTTTCCTTTCCTGCCATTGCCTTTTGCGCGCTGACGCTGCTGTCCGGCACGGCAGGGCGCGGTCTGGCCGCGCCGCCCGAATGGGAAGGCTTCGACCCCGCGAGCGCGTCGCTGCCGCAGACAGGGAAAACAGACGATCTGAGCATTCCCGACCTCTCCCCTGTCACAGACGATGCCCTGCCCGACGTTTCTCCCGATGAATTGCAGCCAAGGCCATATGCATCACTTCCGGCAGCGCCCGGTAAAAAAAGGGACGCCCCTGTAACAGGGCGCCGTCCGCCAGATACCGCCAGGGAAACGGAGTCCTCTCATCCCTCCCGTCTGGAGGCGGCTTACGCGGAACGCCTGCCGGAGCCTTTGGAACAGTTCGGATATGACTTGTTCGTCCCGCAAGAAAACAGTGAAAGCACGCGCCAGGGCCTTCCGGGAGGCGCCGCGCAGGACGACTTCGTTCTCTCGGCGGGCGACATCCTGGATATTACGTTTCGAGGCCAGCGCAACACCCGCGATACCGTTTCCATCGACAGCAGCGGACAGCTGCTGATCGACGACCTCTCCCCCCTGAATGCCGCGGGGCGGACAATCGGCGATATCCGCGCCATTCTGCAAACAGAAGCGGAAAAACTTCCCAATACCGAGGTTTTTGTGGCTCTGGATACGGTCCGGCAGATCGACGTGCTGGTCGCGGGGCATATCCGCCGGCCGGGCCGCCAGACCCTGACGGTGTTTCACACGGCGCTGGACGCGCTGGAACAGGCTGGCGGCATCGATAAAACAGGCTCTCTCCGTCGCGTCAAGCTGGTGCGGCAGGGACGCAGCATTCCCATTGATCTCTATGGCGTTCTGGAGTCCGGCGGCACCGGGCAGGATTTGTCCTTGCGCGACGGCGACCGCATTATCGTGCCGCCGGTAGGACCTACAATCGCCATAACCGGGGGCGTCAAGCGCCCCGGCATTTACGAACTGCCTGGCGTAACGGGAGCGGACTTGCCTCTCAATCTCGACAATCTGATCCATCTGGGCGGAGGATTGCTGTCGCCGGGGCAGATCCGGTTCATGCGCATGGCGCTGACGCCAGATGGACAGGAAAAAGTGCAGGAAGTGTCCCAAACTTCGCAAGCCACATTTGGCGACGGGGATATTCTTTCTGTGGAACCGGCAAAGGAAAAACGCACGGGAACCGTCGAATTGAACGGCGCGACACGGCGCGCAGGCCTGCATGCGCTCGACAAGGCGCCCGCTCTTTCCGCCCTGCTGAACGATTCGCAGGTCTTCGGGGCCGATATCTATCCGCTGATCGGCCTGATCGAGCGGCTGGACAGGCGGCAAATGACGCGCCAGATGATCGCGTTTCCGCCGCTGCAGGTACTGGACGGCGGCTTTGACCACGCCCTGCTGGACGGCGACATCGTCACCCTGTTTTCCCGCAGTCAGGTCATGGCGGCTTTACCTGCAGACCCCGAAAGCCCGGCACCTTCAACCGTGATTTCCTCCACCCCTCCGCTTGATCCCGTTGTCACATCCTGGTTGAAAGAACGCATGGCTTATGTGCGTGGCGCGGTGCGCAATCCTGGCTCATGGCCCGTGGCGGACGGCACGACGCTGGAGAGTTTGATCGCCGCAGCCGGAGGAATGACGCTGGAAGCCAACCCGCAGAATATCGAGGTGACGTCAGCCCTGCCCGCTCAGGGACCACAGCAGGGCAGCGGCGGCGCGCAACGCAGCATAATCGATCTGTCCTCCACAGACGCGTCGGTTATCACCATCGCACCGGGCGATGCCGTGCGAATCAATCAGAAACAGCGCGCGATTGCCGAGAATTCAGCCTTGCTGACCGGGCAGGTTTTGCATCCGGGACGCTATGACCTTTTGCCCGGCGACCGCTTGTCCGATCTTTTGAAACGGGCGGGCGGACTGACCCAGCAAGCCTATCCGCAGGGAACGATTTTCAGCCGCGACAGCGAGCGCCGCGCCGAGGAACAACGTTACCGCGCCCAGGCGCGAAGCCTTCAGACCCGCCTGGCTGCCGCCTTGGAAGACAAGGGCGACAAGGCCCCAGATAACACAAGGATAACCGCGGTTGAAGGACTGATCGGCCAGCTGGAACAGGCCAGAGGCGTGGGCCGCATCACTGTGGAATCCGATCCCGACTCTCTTGCGGCAAACCCTGCCCTGGATATTCTTCTGGAAGCCGGGGACCGTGTCTATATTCCCCAGCGCCCTCTGACCGTGCGCGTGGCCGGAGAAATTCTTTCTCCTTCTAACCTACAGTTCCGCAAGGAAAAAGAGCCGGAAGACTATATCAGGGAAGCCGGAGGCTTTACCTACAATGCCGACCGCGACCGCGCCTTCGTCGTTTATCCGGACGGCAGCGCACAGCCGCTGGAAGTGAGCATGTGGCAGCATCAGGCGGTCATGATCCCGCCAGGCAGCACGATCGTCGTTCCCCGCGACCCGAAGCCTTTCGACTTTGTGGAAACGGCGCGGGATGTCACCCAGATTCTGAGCAATCTGGCCGTCACAGGCATTTTCGTCGACAATATCAAGGACGAATAAGCCCTAATTGCAGTAATTTTTACTCGCAACTCACGACTCGCGATTATATACTTCAGTCATGCAGTTCTCGATTATTACTGTCACAAAGAATAACCTGGAAGGCCTGAAGCGGACCCATAAAAGCCTGGGCGTTCAGAGCTGCCGCGATTTCGAATGGATCGTGGTGGATGGCGGCTCGACCGACGGGACCTGCCAGTATCTGGCGCAGACCCGCGCCATCTGGATCAGCCAGCCCGACCGCGGCATTTACGACGGCATGAACAAGGCGATTCCCGAAGCGACCGGCGATTACGTTCTGTTTTTAAATGCGGGCGACCTGCTGGCGGGACCGTGGGTGCTGGATCGCATTTCCCGCGCCCTGACCGAGCACCGCAAGATGCCTGATTTCATTTACGGCGACAGCATGGAAACCCGGCCAGGCCAGCCTCCGGCTCATAAAAAATCCCGGCGTCACACACGTTATCGCCGCGGCATGTTTACGCATCATCAGGCAATGCTGTATCGGCGGGAGATCCTGCAGAGGTCGCGATATGATCTTTCCTACAAGATTGCGTCGGATTACGACCTGACCTGCCGCTTTCTGAGGCTGAAGAAAATTCGTCCGCGTTATATTCCGCTGGCTTTGTGCATTTACGAATCGGGCGGGATTTCCCAGCAGCAGGCGGAGCTGGGGCGCAGGGAACAGGCCGCGATCCGCTCCAAACTCAAGCTGTGCAATCCGGTGACAAATTCTGCGATCCAGCTTGTTCAGTCCGTTGCCTGGACGATGCGGCAGAAATACCCCCGCCTGTATCATTTCGCCAAGGTGGGGCGATCCTAAAATTCAAGCTTCATCAGTTCATAATTTACAGACAAAAGCTGAGCGAGGATTATGCTTCTCCAGCAATCTGCCCTTTTCTGCTGAGGTCAGATTTCTAGCTATGAATAGGGCGACTCCTGCATGATCGTTAAAAGTGACAAACGTTATAGATTTCAATCCATCAAGCTTAGCCATACCGTTAAAAGTGGCAACCGTTCCAGATTTCAATGCCTCAAGTTCAGCCATACATGCAGCCAGTAAAACAGGATCGCATCCGGCTTCGTTCGCGAAATTTATAATCCGTTTACGCCTTTCAAATGCTAAACGATCCCCGTCTTGTTCAGCAGGGATTGTCTGAAAGACCACAAGACTGTCCATTATACTTGCTAAAAGTCCCAATGCTTCTCTCCTGTCTTATTCTTTTTATTAGGTCAATATAATACATAAGACCTTTTCAATTGCCCAATCGGGCTGATTTTTGAACAAGGCTATAATAGCTGTATCTGTCCAAAGCCAGTACAAAACCTTGTTTTCCCTCTAAAAAACCTTTCTTCCAGATATAGCTGTGTCCAAAGGCGATATAGGGCCGCAGGGGCAAGGAGCGAAACAGTCTTTTCAACATTTGACGCCATGGAACAGGATCTGCCGGCCAAGCATTGCGGGCGTTCATTCCCGCCTCCCACGCTGCGTAACGTCGATGCCGGGACTGCCATGTCTCTGCAGTGTTGTAAGCGTAATGCAAAAGCGGCGCCTTAAGGCGCCCTATTCGTCCTGCGTAGCCCTTTTTAAAGACAGGCTGGTAATGCCCTTCCATCTCACCCATTCCAGGCAGACCTATATCGTTGACTTCCGGGAAGATGAAAGACCTACGATCAAACAATGTAAGCTTTGAATTATTTAAGCCAAATCGTAAAATCCTGCCGTCGATCACATAACAGCCCGTTATAAAATATCCGGCACAAGACGGCTTTCGTTCAAACAGGGCTTTGATTTCGGCAACCAGATCTTCTGTCACGATCTCATCGGCATCGACGAAAAAGATCCAATCGTATTTGAGTCGCAGATTATCCATGCACCATTGCCGCTTTTTGGGATAAACGCCATTCCAAGTAAATGAAACGACCGTTGCCCCAGCCTCCGATGACAGTCGGACGGTGTCGTCCGTGCTGCCTGAATCCACCACGACGATTTCATCAAAAACCTTGAGAGCGTCGAGGCATTTACCGATGCGTCCGGCCTCATTTTTTGTCGCGACGATGACAGAAACAGGAATGGTCATGGCGTCGCGAAGGCGATCCGCACACCATGCGCGGCCATGCCCAGAATCAAACCGCACAACGCAAAAACAGGCAGAAACAATGCGCGGCGCGGCCAGGCGGGACGGGCCGAAGCCGAAGGCGGTTCGGCGATCCTGGCCGCATAGGGTTCATCCAAGGCCAACATCATCCGCATCTGTTCCTGCTCCATCAGCAAAGCGGCCAGGGCGCGGCGGTAATCCGGATTTTGCGTACGCTCGATCGTTCCGCGCAGCCAAGCGATGCGTTTGTCCGCCTTGGCTTTCATCTGTTCGCGAATGATTGCGTCGGCGCTGTCCGCCATCGCCTGCAGCATCGTTCGGGCAAATATGCGGTCGGGATGGTCATAGGTGATACGGCGCAACGGCGTGCTGCCCATCGGCTCGACCGCGACGCGCTTTTCCAGCCAGCCTGACAGTTCCTCAGCCGATTGCGGGATATTCGCTTTCTGAAAGGAAAATTCGCGATCATGCGCCAGTCCCGCGCGGATCGCCGGTTCGGCCAAAAGCCGCGCGGCGACGCTTGGTCCGCGCACAATATGCTCGAACCAAGCAAAATCCGCAGAATCCCCGGGACTGAAGCTTTTCAGCATGTATTCAGTGGCAAAGCTGCCGTCACGCGAACGCGGTCCGTCCATATCCGTGGTGCCAGTGCGGGCCACGGGCGAAACGATCATCGATGCTTTATATTGTGGAACGGCAAATGCCAGAAATCCGATACCACACGCAACGCCGAGAAACAGACCGACCGCAAGAAACAGACGCCCTTGCCACAGAAGGGCACACAGTTCTTTCAAGGTAGGCTCACGCGGCGCGGTCATGACGAACGTCGTCAACCGGTTGCGGACTTGCGGTTTCCATCTGTTTTGCCGGCATGGCAGGGAGGCCTATTGTTGTCCGTGCCCGTTCGATCCACGCGCGAATGGATTCCTCGGGCAGAAAAATCTCGCCTGCCTTGCGTGCGCCATCCTGTGCGGCAAACCAGACCGCGCTGTCCTCACGGAAACGCCTGATCGCGTCCGCAAGCTGTGCCGGTTCGCCCTGTGGCACAACGGTACCGGCATTGAAATCGAGCAGCATGCGCGCCGCCTCGCCATGCTCGGGACCGACAAGAATCGCAGGCCTGCGCGCAGCCAATGCGGAATAAATCTTGCAGGGAACAAGGAGTCCCGCCGCATCATGCCGCATCGTCACCAGATGAACGTCCCCACTCTCCATCAGCTGCGACAGACGGTCGGCAGGCTGCCATGGCAGAAGACGGATATTGTCAAGCCGCCGCCGCGCGCGCTCGGAAGACAGGCGTTCGAATTGCGGTCCGTCACCGACAAAGACAAATTCAATATCGGGATGCGATTGCTGCAGAATCTGCGCAGCGCCGAGAACCGTCTCGACAGGATGTGCTCGGCCAAGTGTGCCCGCGTAAAGCACTCGGAATTTCATATCGCGTGAATCGCGGAACAACGATTCCGGCGGGCGGACACTCATCGGGCGAACCACCGTACGCAATGCCTCTCCCACTGCGGACACATGATGCCTGACGAGTTCCGTATCCGGCCAGTTCGGAATGACCGAGATCAGACGCGAATCGATGCCACGATGGATCATGCCGCGCGCCATGCAGCGACCGATCACAACAATGCGATCGCATCCCTTCAGCGCACGCTGCGCTATTTTCTCGAACCAGTTATTTATAAAATCAGGCAGTTCATAGCCCAGAATGGGCAGCAATTCAGGGTATACATCCTGGCACCAGTGAATATGCCGCGACTTGCGCAGCCGGGCGGCCAGGGATCCGGCAACCGCCAGCATTGGCGGATCAGTCATGCTGACAACCAGATCGTGCCTCGGCTGACGCAGGGCGGACAGGCACAGGCGCAGCCAGACAAGGCCATAATTCACAGCTGTTTTGCGACCGGGACGATGGGAGACACGGCAGACAGTGATGTTCTCCTTCACCTCCTGCGTTGCAGACTCCCCCGCCGTGACGACCGTTACGTCCCAGCCATCCTGAACGAACCCTGCCGCCAGATCGTGCAACATTCTGCCGGTCGCGCCTTTCTCAGGCGGATAAGCGCGGTTGATGAACAAAACGGACGGCTTGTGCATGATAGATTAGATTTACCCTACCGAAGCGGTGCGCCGCAATAATTCCTGCTGCCCTGTCCACAAGGGAATCAACATCAGCACCAGCCCAAAATCGAGCGATTTATAACTGGCGTAAAGCGTGACATCAATCAGGCAAGGCACGGCAAGCGCCGCGGCCATAACGGGATAACGCCATACCATGCGCCACAGGCAAGCCGCCAGGCCGCCCAGATAGGCCCCAGTCAGGGCCAGCCCTATCAGCCCCGATTTCAGCCAGAACGCCGTGAACATTGTATGGGTGTAATTGACCGTGACATCGCCCACGGCGGGCGACGATACCGTCTGCCCCCATCCGCATCCGAACAAAACGGTCCATGAACTGTCCTGCAGCATCGAAAACACAAGTGAGGCCTCTTCCACCCTGTTGTTAAATCCGACACGGGACATCTTCAGCACCAATTGCCGCATCAGCCCTTCGACAGGCTCGTATAAAATCAGCAACCCCATGCAGACCAATGCCAGCGGGATCAACGCACGCAGAGGATTACGCACAAAGGCAACGCTCCATAGAAAGGCCAAGCCCATCGCAGCCAGGCCGATCGTCGCCCGCTGCATCGCGGCCGCCATCGCCAGAAAACATGCAAGCGCCGGAAATGCGAACAGGCCTACGCCCCCTATGCTTGACAGACCGGCTTTCATCATCTGCCTTGCCGCCAGCGCCATGCAGAGAATGCCTGTGAAAAGAACTGTCGGCGCATTGGCCAGATAGAGCGGATCCTCGTTCGGCAAGGCAGAAAATCCGACGCGCCCATGTTCCATAAAGGATGGCACGATAAGCCTGAGAGCAAAAATAATCCCGGCGGCGGCCACCGCCGCTGTCAACGGTACGATAAAGGACGGCCTTTTCATCAAAAGCGGAGTCACGAACAAAGGCAGTAAAAGATAGAGAAAGGGAATCAGGTCACGTATGATCAATCCGATATCGTGCCCGGCAGCAACACCCCCTATCAGAGGAATGCTGAAACCGTAAATCAGCAACATCCATCCCGCCAATTGCCAGAACGCGCCCTGAAAAGGAAACAGCAAAGCCTGACCAGCTCCGGCCCAGCCAATGGCTATCATCATCAGGGCGCCGGTCGCAATCTCTGCAACCCCAAGATGATCCGGTGTCGGAGAACTGTCCCAGGCATAGACAATGATCGCGAAAAACAGCGCATAACAGCGCCAAAGGGAAAAGTCATTTCTCAGCGCGTAGGGCCTGACAGCAGAAAGCGCGTTTAACGCGCTCACTGGACGTTGAAAATGCGCGGCGGCTTGCCGGAGGATGTGATATCGCCCGAGGACGGCATCACGATTGAGCGCTTTTCTTCCCTGCCTTCCCTGACGTCCGGCCCGCCCTGGGCCCCATCTTTTTGCGCCAGCTTCGCCTTGTCCTCCGCCGCCCATTTGGAGCGCAGGGCATTCATGCGTTCTTCAGATTGCTGGACCAGGAGCAATTTGCGCTGATTGGCCGCCGCGTTAGCTTTCGCGGCCATTTCAGCGTTGGCCGCATCCATCTGCTCCTTGAAAAGGTTTTTGCCGGGCCTGGAAACCGTCACGCCCCCGAAAAAGGAAGCGATGGGAGAAACGGGAGCAGCATCACGCGGCGCCGAAGGTGAAGGGGATGTCGTATTATTCAAGAAAACAGGGCCCGATCCGCTGCCGGCTGTATTGGCGGCGGATCCGGTGTCGGCGGCATACGCCAGGGAAGCCGTGCCCGCGAAAAGCACTGCCAGTAAAATGTTGACGACTTTTCTTACAAGCATAGCGCCCTCCTGATCGCCGGATGTTCCATAAAAGTATAGCAACAACTCCGGATTTTGAGAACGAATATCCTGCAGAAAAACCAAGACGAACTCTGGGATTGTCTGCGGAGAGCAAAGATCTATATGAAAAATTAAGACCTTTTTAAAGATTTTGCAGTAAATATAGGGAAATTTCGAAGCAGCGAGGCGGCCATGTTGGTGAATTTCAAGGAATTCCTGGGTAAATGCGGGCTGGAAGACGTTGCCATGTATCCCGGCAAGCGCTTTGTGCGGAAAATGCCCCAGCCCGGCGAATACAAAAGCCATTCCGCCGTGTTCGACTGGCATTCCGACCTGCTGCGCGTGGACATTCGCGCCGGGCTTTCGGGCCGCGCGCTGCCTGCAAAGGAGCTGAAAAAATTTCCCATCAGCTTTCAGTCGCCGACTTTTGTCGAAATTGCCGCCGTGGCAAGCAACTGGCATGATGACGATGAAGATGAAGAAGGTTCCGAAGGGAAGAGCGGCGACGATGGCGGCATGGTCATGAAAAAACGCATCAACGCATTCTCTCAGGTGGTACGCGGACGCATCCCGGACATGGGCGAAGTCAAACGGCTGGTCGTGATGGGCAAGGAGATCGCACAGGGCGCCATGCAGGCTGTTCTGGATTCTCTGGCAGCCCAGATCCGCAACCTGACCGTCACGCCTGTCAATATCCTCGCTTCAGTGACATCCGTGACCCGCGTGGCCCCCGGCGGCCGCCTGAGCAAGGATATCGATCCGTCGCTGCTGCATGGCGCCAAACCCTATACACCGCAAGATATGTTCGGGGTTCCCAATCCCAACGGTTGAAGTTTCCTGACAGGGATATTACTTTGAACCCGCTTGAAAAAGCGGGTTTTCTTTTAGGTGGAAAGCATATGGAATCATCCCAGAACGGCAACGGCTATGACCATGACGGATATGACAGCGCAAACGTCATCGACCTGGCCGGGAAGCGGACAAGTCTGCAGCCTCAGAAACCGCCGCGCCAGCCTCCGATCAATCTGCCGCCGATGACTCAGGCCATGCTCGCTGCCCTCATCCTCACACATGTGGCCCTGCTTATCTTTTTCAGCCCCGATGCCCGTTTTGGAATTTACGAAACATATGGGTTTGTTCCCGCACGCTATACAGGCAGATTGCCGTTTATCATGTCCGCTTTCACCGCTCCCGTGACGTTCAACCTGCTGCATGGCAGCTGGATGCACCTCGGCATGAACACGCTGATGCTTGCAGCGTTCGGCGCGGGAACAGAACGCTGGCTGGGCCCATGGAAAATGCTGTTGCTGAGCCTGTTCTGCGGGTTATGCGCCGCCCTGGCGCATCTGGCGCTCAATCCATTTTCGGCAGAGCCCATGATCGGGGCGTCCGGCGCTCTGAGCGGACAATTCGCCGTTATCATGGTGTTCATGAACAGGATGAGAGGCGGACAGGGATTCCGACAGATGCTGCCGTTCATTCTGTTGTGGATCGCCATCACAACCGGCTTTGGCATGATGGGCTCGCCCGACGGCAGCCCTATCGCTTGGGCGGCGCATCTGGGCGGATTCTTTGGCGGGCTGGCCTTTGTCAGGCTGATGCGGCTTTAGGATCCCTGCACCAGAAAGCTGAGCGCGGGCAACATAACGGCATTATCGTTTTCCGGCGACGACAGCATGCCGCGCGGCGACGGATAATCCCAGACGATTGTATTGAAGGCACCATGAGGTTCCGCGACAGGCGACCAGCGGTCATAGATGCGGCCTGTTTCACGGCATGTCCAGACACGATCGGGCGCGGCCTGCGCCGCCTTGTCCTGCCAATGGCGCGCCTCCGCAGGATGGCTGAGCTGTTCCTCCATCTCCGCCCGGAGACGGTACAGTCGGGCGGACGGAGCCTGCTGCATCGATTCGGCCATGCGTAGATACTGCCGCGCTTCGCCCCATAACCTGTCCTCTATCGCCGCATGGGCCGCTACTAACTGGCTTTCGGCGCTGTCAGGACGCAACGCTACGAGTTTTTCAAACCAGCGCAGACGGACCGAAACATCTCCGGGTTTGTTGTAAGGCGAAAGCCTCGTCCACAGAGCCGCCAGTTCAGGATGAGGCTGGGCGGCCCAGCTCCGTGACACGATCTTGACAGCGGCACGGCGCTGGCCTGTCTCGATGTAATGTTCCGCAAGCCATAGAGCGGCGGGCGCAAAGGCAGGATCCAGACGATACGCCTGTTTCAGTTTTTCCAGACCGGGACCATTGCGCGCATTGTCGAAATTTTCCCTTGCCTGTTGCAACAGAAGAGCCTGACGGTCGCGCATGACTGAGTCGGCATCCAAGGATCTCGATTTTTCAAGACGGCGCAGGCTGCGCAAGGCGGCATCCCATTCCCTTGCCTGCACCTCCAGCCGATAAACCAGCTTGGCAATCCAGGGCTGTTTCGGATGCATCGCCTGAGCTTTCCGTGCCAGCTCCAGCGCTTCCGGCGTCTGGCCCTGCCCGATGGCGGAAGATAAAAGACCGCGCATGCCCAGGAAGGCCGTATCCTTGTTGTCCAGTAACCGCGCATAGGCTTTCAGGGCGCCGGGGTGATCGCCCTTCAGCCGGGCGGCGTCGGCTTCCAGCAAAAGGGTCAGGCCCCGGTCGCGAGGCATGAATTTGCGCGCGCGCGAAGCCTGGTAATAAGCGATTTTCGCATCGCCCGCCGCCGCCGCATCGAGGCCCAGCAAGATCGCGCGCTGCCCTTTCGCCTGGCGGCGGTAATCCCGGTAACGCCCCATCGCGCCGGTGAAGCCCATAACGGAAAGGAAAAGGCGGTAAAGCCCCAGTAACGCCAAGAGAAAGCAAAAAACGCCGAGAAGCGCAAACCAGGCTTTGGCTTCGACAGTATAGTCCATCCAGGTCAATGTCACGGTGCCGGGGCGGCTGGCGACCCATACGGCCGCAGCCACCATCAGCCCGACCTTGACGGCGAACCATAGGGTACGAAGCATTTTAATCCCCTGTTTCCTCCGTGCCTCAGGGCGCGGGTTTTGCCGCAGCGGTGACAGGCGCGGCCATGTCCGGCGCGGGCGCCTGAACAACCGGCTGCGGCGTCAGATCGTCCAGCCGCGGCAGAACAGCCTGAAGGCCCGCGCTTGCGCCATTGCCCAGGCTTTCAACCGTTTTCGACGCAATCGTCGCTTTCAGAGCCTGAGCCTGCATGGAAGAACGAACCGATTCCGTAAAGGATTTCGCCTTTTCCGCAGCAGGTCCCTGGAGCGTTTCCAGTTCGGACAGGGCGGAAGACAGGTTGCCCTGATCCAGCTGGCCCTGCACACGCGCCACGATCGCCTGAACATCCGTGCCGGTGATCAACTGGCCCTTTCGGCGCACCTGAATCAGTTCGTTCAGCTGGGCAAGGGCTTTATCCTTCAGCGTCGCGTCTTTTGTATCGAGTGACGCGGCAACGATCTCGGGGCCAACGGCCATGAACTGGCTTTTCAGCCCATCCGGAGTCATCACGCCCTGGCGCGCGGAAGCCATGGCCTGGTCGATCGACGCCTTGGGTTCGGCACCAGCCTGGGATCCCGTCAGCTTCTGGATCAGCTGCAGATCTTCATCAAACGGCGCGCTGCGGCTCAGGGAGCTGTTCAACTGCGCGATAGCGATCAGGAAGGCCGCAGGCTTCAGATCCTGGGACGACAATCCTTTCAAGGCTTCGCTCAGCATGCCAGGCTGCTGCTGGACGGCGGTCAGGGCCGCATCGGGTGCGTTTTCCTGCCCCGCCAGCGTGGCATTCAGGTTACGCGCCAAGCTGGTCAGCATTTGCTGGCCGTCGGGCGTCCGCTGCATCTGCCGCAGCTTTTCGAACAGGGCGGGAAGACCGGCGCTGTCGGCAGACGGTGCGACGGCCTTGCCTTCCAGAGCCGCCAGGCGGCGTTCAATGGACTCTCCGTCCTTGCCCGTGGCGCTGGACGCCTGTAATTGCTGAATCAGGCCTTGCAGTTCGGCCACCTGATTCTGCAGGGCCGTCATCTGTTGTGTGACATTTTCCGGAACAGCCGCAGTTGCTGCCCCGCCCGATGCGGGATCTCCGGATACTTTCTTTTCGAGGGCTGTGAGGCGGTCCTGAGCCGCCTCAAGCCTTTGCGCGCCTTGTTCGGCCACAGGCATCGCCAGCATAAAGCCTGCCCCGCCGACCAGCGCCGCAAACAGAGCGGCCATCAGGGCGCCCTTGCGCACCGCCCTTTTCTCGGCGGCCGCAATGCGGGATTCGACGTCCTGCGTCGCAGCCGGCGCGGATGCAACAGAAGGCGGAACCGACGAAAGAGCATGCGGGAACGACGCGCTGCTGTCACGAACGCTGGAATCATTGGCTGGCGGTTCCTGACGAGCCGTCATCTCGGCCATTGTCTTTTCAAGATCAACGGGAACGAATTCCTTCACGTTGTCGACGGCCGCCGCTTCCGCAGCAGCCTCGGTCAGGCCGGTCAGGTCAATATTATTGAGTTCGGCAGCGCGCAGAACGTCTTCACGGCGGTTTGCAGGAATGACACCCCGTTTCTTCCAGCCCTGGACGGTCGTGACAGGCACCAGCATTTTGCCCGCCATGGGACGGATGCCGCCAAATTTTTCGATAATCTGCTCGGCCTGGGACAACGCACCTTGTTCGCTTGCTTCGCTCATCATTTCCATATCCTTACCATCTTAACTAAAACTCACACCAAGCAGGTCGAGCATGGCCGTATGCCGGGGCCGTGCCGCCTGCCGTACGTCCTGCCACGGCAAATGGCAGACCGACTGTACCACCGGTTCACTTAAACACAAGGCCTTTGTTGTGTGAAAACAACCTGTACGTCCATATTGTTCAACCAGACCCGCAAAAACAGCCGCCGTGCGCGGCGAATAAAAAAAAGCGGCATCAAAGGCCCGTTTATCCAGCAGATCATGCATTTGCGCGCTGAACGCCGTTGCCGCATGCGCCGCATAGACAGGCAGCCTAGCAATTGAAATGCCCGGAACATCCGGAGTTGCCGAAACTGTGCCGCAGACATGCAGAAGTTTTGAACCGGGCGGCAATCCGCATAACCTCACCATGTCCTGAAGCGCCGATGCCGTACCTTCCGCCGTCCGGACGTCTTCAAACCCGCATTGCCTGGCACATTCCGCCGTATGTTCTCCCACGGCGAAGACAGGCACCCGCATTGGCAGCCATCGCCGGGGAGCGTTGTACAACGCATGCGCGCTTGTCACGACAAGCCCTGAAAAATCATCGGCATCCGGCCATTCAGTACGAAGCGTTTCGATTGAAAGCATGGGCTCGACGAATGAATCCCATCCCAGCGCCTTCAAATCCTTGGCGCAACGCTCTGAATCGGCAACGGGACGGGTCAAAAGCGCGAGGCGGGTCATGTCAGGATATCAGGCGGAACTCGGCGTTTCAAATCGGCACCGACGGCCTCTCCGATGACTTGCGCCTCTTCAGGGCTTCCGGAGCCGGAACCTTCATAGAAACAGATACCATCCGGCGACGATACGGCCACATTCAACGCCAGCCTATGCGTCTCGATCCGGGCATAGGCTCCGATCGGCGCATGGCAGGATCCGTTCAAAACCTGCAGCGCCGCACGCTCCGCAGTAACGCACAAGCCGGTTTCGCGGCAGTGCAGGGGATCAAGAACAGAATGCACATCATTGTCATCCGAGCGTATTTCGATGCCTATCGCCCCCTGGCCCGCCGAGGGCAGCATCTCTTCCGGCTCCAGAACGCAGGCAGCCTCATGTTCCAGATGAAGTCTTTTAAGCCCGGCAATAGCCAGAAACGTTGCGTCAACCTGCCCCGCCCGCAGCTTTTCAATCCGGGTCGGCACGTTTCCTCGCAACGGCAACACCTTGAGATCAGGACGCTTTGCAAGGATGAAGGCCTGCCGCCGCAACGATGAGGTGCCGATAA
>JBDHTS010000043.1:0-19419 GCA_039808845.1 Alphaproteobacteria bacterium
GCCTTGATTCATCAGGACGCGTCCCCGTTTTGTTTGTACGGCGACACGCCCTTTCTGAACGTAGATGCCATAATCATCCTCAATCTGACCGCCCCAGACTTCCGTCCCGTGAATGCCGATGGAGCCGTAAGGGGTCTCAAGCTCCACGTCGGGAGATCCCGTCTTCGCCGCGAGTCCGCTGATGTAATAAAAAGCGCCGCCCAGGAAATTGTACCGGGCTTTGTTTTGCGCCGGAGCATCGGGATCATAGGCATAGTCGTCCACACGGAACGTCGCGTTTTCGCCGAGGGAGATTTCCGTTTCATCCATCAAAAGGATGACAGCCTGCGCGCCTGGGCCGGTCATGATGGTATCGTTGAGATGAATTGCGGTATTTTCCGCTGCTGTCACAGGCTGCGTGCCTGACGCGGCGGGCTGGATGCTGATACTGCCTTCCGCCGTGGCCAGAGTGCCGATAACGGCATCGTCTTCAGCATATACAGACCCGCTGACGGAAATCATCAGCAGGGAAACCAGCATGAAGCTGATGAATAGTTTTGAGATCATCGTTTTATTTTTGCAGGATACAAGGGGATGTCAAGGTTCAGGCGGCGTTCCGGAAATGGAACCGGTTCAGCCATGTATTCATATCATTCAGCGCGCGCGCGGACATCGCTTTTTTCCTGTCTGCGCCTTTGATCGGTTTGCCGCGGGCATCCCTGATCTCCATAGGCGGAAAAAGACCGAAGTTGATGTTCATCGGCTGGAACGTGTCCGCATTGGCGCCGCCTGTAATATGGCCGAGCAGGGATCCCATAGCCGTTGTGGCGGGGGGAGGCTCGATAGCCTGCCCTTTCCGCTCGGCCGCGGCAAATCGGCCAGCCATAATACCTACGGCCGCGCTTTCCACATAGCCTTCGCAGCCGGTGATCTGGCCCGCAAAGCGCAGGCGCGGCATGGTTTTCAGCCGGAGCGAGCCATCCAGAAGTTTCGGCGAATTGATGAAGGTATTCCTGTGGAGTCCGCCAAGGCGGGCGAAGGACGCATCTTCCAGTCCAGGAATCATTTTGAGCACGCGCGTCTGTTCCGCATATTTCATTTTGGTCTGGAAACCAACCATGTTGTACAGGGTGCCTAGGGCGTTGTCCTGGCGCAGCTGGACGACAGCGTAGGGACGGCTGTTCGTATGCGGGTCGGTCAGGCCGACGGGTTTCATGGGGCCGAAGCGCAGCGTCTCAGGGCCGCGCGAGGCCATCACCTCGATCGGCATGCATCCCTCGAAATAAGGCGTGCTGGTTTCCCATTCCTTGAATTCCGTTTTTTCCGCGCCGAGGAGAGCATCGACGAATGCATAATACCGATCGCGATCCAGCGGGCAGTTGATGTAGTCCTTGCCGGTTCCGGCGGGGCCTTCCTTGTCATAGCGCGACTGGAACCATGCTCTGTCCATATTGATGCTTTCCTTATAGACGATGGGCGCTATGGCATCGAAAAAAGCCAGTTCCGCCTCTCCGGTCAGGGACCGGACGGCATCCGCAAGAGCAGGCGATGTCAGCGGTCCTGTCGCAATGATGACGCTGTCCCAGGCATCCGGAGGCAATCCCTGAACTTCCCCGCGCTCGATGGCGACAAGCGGATGCGCTTCCAGAGAGGCCGTCACCGCTTGGGAAAAAATGTCCCGATCGACGGCCAGAGCGCCGCCTGCGGGAACGGCGGCCTTATCTCCCTCCCGCATAATCAGGGAGTCGCATAGCCGCATCTCGGCGTGGAGCAGGCCTACGGCGTTGTTTTCGGAGTCATCCGACCGAAAGGAATTCGAACAGACCAGTTCAGCCAGCCCGTCCGTTTTATGGGCATCGGTCTGCCGTGCGGGGCGCATTTCATGAAGGACGACAGGCACGCCTGCGTTGGCGACCTGCCATGCCGCCTCGGATCCCGCCAGGCCGCCGCCAATGATATGCACAGAGTTGAAAACCATGTTCTTTCTGTATCTTAACTTTTCTTCAAATAAAACATATATAATGGAAGGTGCAGGTTTGATAAATGGCATGTCCGGCGGGCATGTCATCTATGAGTCCTGATTATCCCCTTGACTTCACATGACTGAACCTGGCCTCTAACGGGGCTGAGCGGGCGCGTATGGATGTTTCTTCTGATTTTCTGATGCAGGCCTTTATGGGCAAGCCTTTATGGATGTGGGTGGGCTTTATCGCTCTGATCCTGTTCCTCATGGTTCTCGATCTTGGATTTTTACATAAAAAACAAAAAGAGGTTTCGGTCAGGGAAAGTCTGACCATGTGCTCTTTCTATCTCACGCTGGCCTGCTTTTTCGGCTTCTGGGTCTGGAACGTGTTCGGGGCAGAAACCGGGGCGAATTTCTATACCGGCTATTTCATCGAGCTGAGTCTGTCGATGGATAATCTGTTTGTCATGGCGCTGATCTTCATGCATTTTTCCATACCGCCGCAGCATCAGCACCGCGTTTTGTTCTGGGGCATTCTGGGCGTCATCGTCCTGCGGGGCATCATGATCGGCGCGGGGGTCATGCTGGTCGAAAAATTTGAATGGCTGCTGCTGATCTTCGGCGTGTTCCTCATCTTCACCGGGATGCGCATGCTCTTCATGAAGGAGGAAGAGGAAGCCATCGATCTGCAGGACAACAGGATCCTCAATTTCCTGAAACGCCACATGCGGGTGACATCGATTATCGACGGACAGAAATTCTTCATCCGTCAGGCAGATGCATCTTCGGGAAGGATGGTTCTTTATGCGACGCCGCTTTTCCTCAGCCTCTGCCTGATCGAGATTTCGGACGTTATTTTCGCTGTCGACAGCATCCCGGCGATTTTCGCCATTACGACCGATCCCTATATCATTTTCACCAGCAACCTGTTTGCCATTCTGGGGCTGCGGTCGCTGTTCTTTGCGCTCTCGGCGGTCATAGAGCGGTTTGCGTATATGAAATACGCACTGGCGCTGATCCTCGCCTTTATCGGCCTGGAGATCTTTTACGGCTACTTTGTCGGGAAGCCGGATCCCGTCCTGACGCTTGGGATCACTTTGACTCTGCTGGCCGGCGGCATGATCGTCTCCCTGGACCGCACGGCGCGCAAAACGAAACCGGAAAGCAGGGATCAGGGATGATCGCTTTTATCCCGTTTCGGCACAGGCAGCGGGGATGCGGCCGGGGACGTGCGTCCCAGTTCCTTCTGATGGTATTTGCCGATATAGGTATATCCGCTTTTGCGATAGAGGTTTTCCGCCTCATCATGGCCCAAGTCAGTATCCAGCTGGATTAATTTGCAGCCTTCTTCCTTGGCCCGTTGTTCCGCGAATTCGATGAGGGATGTGCCGTATCCATGCCCGCGGTGCTTTTCATCGATCACGACGTGTTCGATATAGGTTACATAACCGTCATGCAGGTTATGGTTCGGCACGATGCCGATGACGCCGATGACTTCATTGTCGATTTCCGCCAGGAACAGGCGGTAGCCCGTGGCGCGGGCCACGAAGACGCGCTGGGCGTAGGTCTGCATGTCGAGATTGGGGATCAACTGGCGGATGATCGGATAGGCGCGATGATAATCGGCATCGGAGCGTGCTTCGTGCACGATGAAATTGTCTCCCGTTTTCGTCCGCGCTTTGATGGTCTCATTTCTTGTCATAAATCACCAGAATGTTCACAAGCATTCATAGCTTATTTCGCGGCCATGGGCAAATTCATGGCTTTTCTGATGGCTTCTGCAACAAGTTTTGCATCGTTCAACGGTTCATACTGATAATATTCCGGATCGCCCTCGAACATCCTGACAATGCCGCGGTCGATCAGGTTCCGGTGGAAGCGGTCGAGCTTCGCATTGCCGCCGGGCATGGGCAGGATATAGACGGGTTTTCCGATTGTCGCTGCTTCCGAAATCATCGATACGCTGTCGGCAGTGACCAGAACCGCGTCCGCCCATGCGAGCATGCCGAAATAGGGGTTGACCTCTTCGCCGTCCCATATCCAGGCGTTGCAGTCTTTCAGGTTTTCGCGCAGGAGACGTTCGTTTCCGGCTCCCGTGCGGCGGGACATGGTCAGCATGACCGAGCAATGCCGGTCTTCCAGTTTTTTAACGGCGTCCGCGATATTTTGAACAGCCTGCCAATCCATGGCATATGCCTTGCTGGAACCTCCGACCAGCACAGCAATGCGCGGGTTGTTCATCTTTTCAAAAACGGGCCGCCATTCTTCCCGCGCTCCATCCAGCCGGGCAGAGGTTAATCTGTTCGGTGCGGCAGACGTAACCAGCACGTTCGGGTCGCGCAGCCCGTCATGTGCAGGCACGGCAACGAGATCGAAAGACGCGGGATCGGTTTTGGGATCTTGGAGAAAAACGGTGAAGGCGGAGCCATGGCTGCGCCTTTTAATATAACGTGCCGCCGCTACGGCCTTTCGTCCCGAAGCGATGACAAGATCCGGCCATGGCGGCGACAGCGCGTCGCCCGTGAATGTACCCGGACACTCCAAACCTAAAAATGGCGAGAAGGCTTTCCATGGCTGGCGCAAACCAATCCGTTTGATTTCGGGTGACAAGCCAAGGGATTCTGCAACGCCCAAACATTGGTTTTCTGTGCCGGCGAGGCCCTCTGTAACAATCCAGCATTTCATGCGTCGGCGGTCCTTTTCAAACATGAAAAACTGTGCTTAATATGCGCCGCCTCATTCGGGGCTTGCAAGTCCGCGCAACTTTATATCAATATAAGCCGTATTAGCGGTAATATCTTTACAAACATCGGGCATCTTATGAAACGTAATAAGCTGGATAAGATTGATCAAAAAATTCTGCGGAATCTGCAGCGCGATGGACGCATCACAAATGTCGAGCTAGCCAAGCTGGCCGGGATCTCCGCGCCGCCCTGCCTGCGCCGCGTCCGCGCCTTGGAGGATTCAGGTTATATCAAGGGCTATCACGCGCGCGTGAATCCGCAGATGCTGGGGTATGGCGTGACGGTATTCGCCAACGTGAAACTGGTCAGCCAGGCTGAAGCCGACCTGAAGAAATTCGAGGATCGTGTAAAGACATGGCCGCGTGTGCGCGAATGTTTCATGCTGGCCGGTGAAACGGATTTCCTTTTGAAAATCGTCGCTCATGACTGGGACGATTACCAGAAGTTCCTGACGGAGGAACTGACTGCGGCGCCGAATGTCACGTCGGTGAAATCGTCACTGGCGATCCGCGCGGCAAAGGAAGAAGCGGGCGTTCCCATCGAAATTTGAACTTTTGGCCTTCTGTGGCGTATATTTATAAAAACAGGAGGTAAAAAAATGAATTTAGTCGAACGTTTCCGGGCTGTCGTAAATGCCCTTAAGCCATTGACCCTATCAGCAATCGCTGAAACTTATCGTACTCGACAGATGCTTGAAGACCGGGCGCTGGCAGAACAGGGAAAAGGGCGTGATGGTTTTACCGAGGATCCTGCAAATTTGCGCAGAACTATCGATGTGTCCGATAGAGCTTTGCGGCACTAATTTAATTGTAAACGACCTCTAATATTTCATAGGATTTGCTGCCCTGCGGCGTCTGCACGGCGGCGCTGTCGCCGACCGATTTGCCGATCAGGGCGCGGGCGATGGGAGCATTAACGGAAATCAGGCCCTTATCCGCGTTGGCTTCGTAGTGGCCGACGATCTGGTAGGTCGACTCTGCGTCCGTCTCTTCGTCCGCGATTTTGACCTTTGCGCCGAACTTGACGACGTTGCCGCTGAACGTAGTGTAATCGATCACCTGAACGGCGGAGACCACGCCTTCCAGTTCCTGAATACGCCCTTCGATAAAGCTTTGGCGTTCGCGCGCGGCGTGATATTCGGCGTTTTCGGACAGGTCGCCATGGCCGCGCGCCTCGGCGATCGCCTCGATCACGGCGGGGCGCTCGACGCTTTTCAGCTTTTTCAGTTCGGCTTCGAGCGCTTCGAAACCGGCCTTGGTCATCGGAATTTTGTCCATGATCGCCCCGCCGTTAAAAAACAAAACCCCGCCGTTCGGGCGGGATGCAGTTATATCGGTAATGCAGCGATTATAGGGCGGACCGTCCGTACGGTCAAGCGATTGCTGCTTAACCCCTGACCAGCCCCCAAATATCAAAGAACAGCGGTTTTAGCCTGTTCCGGGGTTTGAAAGTAATTTTGCAGCGGCGCGACCTGCAGTTCGCGTGCCCGCAATGCCCGGATCGCCTGCACACCCGCCTTGGCCGCCGAGAGCAGGGTGTAATGCGGAATGCGGTACATCAGCGCCATGCGGCGGATATTATCCGAATCTGCAAAAGCCTGGGGGCCTTTGGTCGTTGTGTTGATCATCAGGGCGATCTGGCCGTTGATTATGGCGTCCACGATATGCGGCTGGCCTTCCATCACCTTGTTGATCTGGTGGACCTGGAGGCCCTGCGCCTGAAGGAATTTGCAAGTGCCGGTGGTGGCGACCAGGCTGAAACCCATTTCCGCGAGGTTGCGGGCCAGTTCCACCGCTTCCTCCTTGTCCGCGTCCTTGACGGACAGGAAGACCGTGCCCTCGCGCGGCAGGTTGGTGCCGGCGGCGATCTGGGATTTGGCGAAGGCCTGGGCCATGTCGGTGTCGATGCCCATCACCTCGCCGGTCGATTTCATTTCCGGGCCGAGCAGGGGATCGACGCCGGGGAAGCGGCTGAACGGGAAGACGGGCGCCTTCACGGCGGTATGATCGTGGCTCATGCCCGCCAGCAGACCGTCGAAATCCTTTAAAGGCTTTCCGGCCATCAGCAGCGCGGCGATCTTCGCCACGGGAACGCCGGTCGCCTTCGCGACGAAGGGCACGGTGCGGCTCGCGCGCGGATTGACTTCGAGGATGTAGATGTCGTGCTCGCCCGTGTCCTTGTTGAACTGCAGCGCGAACTGAACGTTGATGAGGCCGACGACCTTCAGCGCCTTCGCCAGCTGGATTGTCTGTTTTTCCAGTTCCCGCACCGTTTTATAGGGAAGGGAGTGTGGCGGCAGGACGCAGGCGGAATCGCCGGAATGCACGCCCGCTTCCTCGATATGCTCCATAATGCCGGAGACGTAAACGTTCTTGCCATCGGACAGCGCATCCGCGTCCACTTCGATGGCGGAACGCAGATACCGGTCGAGCAGGACGGGCGAGGAGCCGGAAACGCGGACGGCGGTTTTGATATAGCGCTTCAGATCGTCCATGCCGTGGACGATCTCCATCGCCTGGCCGCCCAGGACGTAGGAGGGGCGGACGACCAGCGGGAAGCCGATGTCCTCGGCCTTCTCGAACGCTTCCTTCTCGCTCTTGGCGATGCCGTTCGGCGGCTGGCGGAGTTTCAGTTGATGCAGCAGCTTCTGGAAGCGCTCGCGGTCCTCCGCCAGGTCGATGGCGTCGGGCGAGGTGCCGAGAATGGGAATGCCTTCGTCCTGCAGCGCCTGCGCGAGTTTCAGCGGCGTCTGCCCGCCCAGCTGGACGATGCAGCCCAGCACCTTGCCGTTCCGGGATTCCGCATGGATCAGTTCGAACAGGTCTTCCGCCGTCAGCGGCTCGAAATACAGGCGGTCGGAGGTATCGTAGTCGGTCGAAACCGTTTCCGGATTGCAGTTGACCATGATGGTTTCATAACCCGCCTCCGACAGCGCGAAGCAGGCGTGGCAGCAGCAATAATCGAACTCGATCCCCTGGCCGATCCGGTTCGGTCCGCCGCCGAGGATGATGATTTTTTCGCGGCCGGTCGGGTCGCATTCATTAGAGGGATTGATATCCCCCTCCCTCCTGCTTGCGGGAGGGAGGGATGGGGATGGAGGGCGTCCTTCGGCCGCATTAGGCGAAGAAGAGGGCCCGCCCCCCTTAATCCCCCCTCCCGCAAGCGGGTGGGGGGAGACGGGAAAGGCGGATTCATAGCAGCTGTACATATACGGCGTTTCCGACGGGATTTCGCCTGCGCAGCTGTCTACGCGCTTATATACGGGACGAATGCCGTGTTTATGGCGCGCCTTCCGGACTTTCGCTTCGGTGACGCCGACAAGCTTGGCCAGGCGCGCGTCCGAAAAGCCCATTTTCTTGAGCCTGAGCCAGCCGTCCGCGTCGACAGGCAAACCGCTTTTACGAACTTCGTCCTCGGTCGTGACGATGTTGCGGATGCGGGCCAGGAACCATGGATCGAACTTGGTGATGGCGTGCAGATCCTCATCACTGAACCCGTGGCGCATGGCCTGTGCGATATAAAGAATGCGCTGCGGCGTCGGCGTAGCCAGCTTCGCGCGGATCTGGCCGGGATCGGGTTCTTCCCCTTCGTCGCCCATGGGGATTTCATCGAAACCAGTGAGGCCCTTTTCCAGGGAACGGAGCGCCTTTTGCAGAGACTCTTCCATATTACGCCCGATCGCCATGACCTCGCCGACCGATTTCATGGCGGTGGTCAGGAAAGGCTGCGTGCCCTTGAATTTCTCGAAGGCGAAACGGGGGATTTTTGTCACGACATAGTCGAGTGTCGGCTCGAAACTGGCGGGTGTGCGTCCGCCCGTAATATCGTTCTTCAACTCATCCAGCGTATAGCCCACGGCAAGGCGCGCCGCGACTTTCGCTATCGGGAAACCGGTGGCTTTCGACGCGAGCGCCGAGGAACGGCTGACGCGCGGATTCATCTCAATCACGATCATGCGGCCGTCCGCCGGGTTGATCGCGAACTGCACGTTCGATCCGCCGGTTTCCACCCCGATGCCGCGCAGCACGGCGATGGAGGCGTTGCGCATCACCTGGTATTCCTTGTCGGTCAGGGTCAGCGCGGGCGCGACGGTGATGGAGTCTCCGGTGTGCACGCCCATCGGATCGATGTTCTCGATGGAGCAGACGATGATGCAATTGTCGTTTTTGTCCCGCACCACCTCCATCTCGTATTCCTTCCAGCCGAGCAGCGATTCCTCGACAAGGACCTGCGTGACGGGGGAGGCGTCGAGGCCTTCGCGCACGATGCGCTCGAACTCCTCGCGGTTATAGGCGATGCCGCCGCCCGTGCCGCCGAGGGTGAAGGAGGGGCGGATGATGGCGGGCAGGCCGACGAATTTCAGCGCCTCCATCCCTTCCTCGAAGGAATGCACCATGCGGCTGCGGGCGCTTTCAAGGCCCAGCTCGTTCATGCATTCCTTGAACTTTTGCCGGTCCTCGGCGCGGTCGATCACCTCGGCCCGTGCGCCGATCAGCTCAATGCCAAGGCGTTTCAGCGTGCCGTCGTTTTCAAGGGCAAGAGCGGTATTCAGCGCCGTCTGCCCGCCCATGGTGGGGAGCAGGGCGTCCGGACGTTCCCGTTCTAGGATCTTGGCGACGACGGAGGGCGTGATGGGTTCGACATAAGTCGCGTCGGCCATGCCGGGATCGGTCATGATCGTGGCCGGGTTGGAGTTGACGAGGACGACGCGGTAGCCTTCCTCTTTCAAAGCCTTGCAGGCCTGTGTGCCGGAATAATCAAATTCGCAAGCCTGCCCGATGACGATAGGCCCTGCGCCGATGATGCAGATGGATTTGATATCAGTGCGTTTTGGCATGAGACGCCGCGAACCCTTAACAATTAAGCACTGAAACCTAGTGTCTAAGGGAACGCGGCGGAAACTGCAAGGTCAAAAGCCCGGTTTAGAGCGATTTACAGTATTTTTTACGGTGTTACGGTCGCGCTGCCTGCTGTGGGCGGAACAGGGGCGCCGGGCGCCAGGGGTTCCTGAAAGGCTGAAATGTCGGTGGCACGGATTTCCGGGTCGTTAAATGCGCCTTTGGCCAAAGTGCCGCGCACAGTGACCTTCATGCCTTCCTTGAGAAGACCTGTCACATCGGCGTTGTTTTTCAGGTTGGAAAAGCTGACCTGGGTGGAGGTTTCGCCCGTACTGAGGACGAATCCGTCATCGTCCAGATCCGTGATGGTGCCGGACATGACAATATCCTGATCGTTCAGCCGGATCATGTCCTCCGCGCGCAGATGCTGCATCGGAATGACGAAAGTCGCCGCAAAGAACAGGGCCAGGGCCGCAGCCGATGCATAAATGAATTTCATATCGATCTCCCTTGAAATCAACACGCTAACGTGGAGATACGGAAATAGTTCCGCTGCGTTTTGTGCTGAGAAAGAAAAAATGGTACATATTCATTTAAAGAACAAAAATGAGGGATGGCCTATGGGATTAAATTTGGCTGGAACAGCTTTTCTTGCGGCGGCAGCCGGTATTGGTATTGCCGTTGGGTCATACCAGTTCGATCAGCTTCGCAACTCCTTTCCCGAAAGCGGAACGATGACGTTCAGCGCAGACGGCAGGGTTGGAAGTTATGTGGCGGAGTCCGAAGTTTTTAAAGGACGGAGATTTACAGAAAATCTTCAGGGGCTTTTGATCGTAACATTCAATGAAAACGGAATTCCGACAACGGCATGCAGGCAAAATATTTATCAGATTGCCGGGGCATATGATTTCACTTCGGATAACCCCGGTCTGAGCAGGCTGCTGTCACAATATCCGGATATCGAGCGTGACAGCGATTTCCTAAACGCGGCCGCGCGTTTTATGCAAGACAAACACTTCTGGGACAGGAGCGTTATTCAATTGAAACCTGATTGCGTCGCTGTCAACTCAACCACCTATCCGGATGAAATCTATAAATTGAAAGAACGGCGGAGCGAACAGTTTCCTAACCTCTCATAAACCCGGCAAACCGTTCGAACAGGTAATGGCTATCCTGCGGGCCGGGGGAGGCTTCCGGATGGTACTGGACGGAGAAAACAGGCTTGTCTTTCATCCGGATGCCTTCGTTGGAGCCGTCGAACAGGCTGATATGCGTCACCTCGACCGTATCGGGCAGGGTTTCAGGCAGGACGCAGAATCCGTGGTTCTGGCTGGTGATTTCGACCTTGCCGGTGGTCAGATCCTTCACCGGCTGATTGGCGCCCCGGTGGCCGAGATGCATTTTCTTCGTCTTGCCGCCAAGCGCCAGCGCCAGCAGCTGGTGTCCGAGGCAGATGCCGAAAATCGGCTTTCCGGTTTTCAGGAGATCCTGAATGACCGGCACGGCATAAACGCCCGTCGCCGCCGGGTCGCCGGGGCCGTTGGAAAGAAAGATACCATCCGGGTTATGCCGCAGGATCTCCTCCGCCGTTGCGGTCGCGGGCACGACGGTCACGCGGCAGCCGGTCGCGGCGAGGCAGCGCAGGATGTTCCGCTTCGCGCCGTAATCGACGGCGACGACATGAAAGGCGGGTTTTTCGATGCGGCCATAGCCTTGCCCGCGCGTCCAGCCGGTCTGGTCCCATTGATAGGTCTGGGTGCAGGAGACTTCCTTCGCCAGATCCATGCCGTCCAGCCCTGGCCAGGCGGCGCCTTCGGCTTTCAGCGCGTCGATATCGAACCGGCCTGAAGGATCATGACAAAGAACGCCGTTCGGCGCACCAAGATCGCGGATACGGTGTGTCAGGGCGCGGGTATCAATGCCGCAAATGCCTGGAAGATTGTTGCTTTTCAGCCAGGCATCGAAATGTTTCGCGGCGCGCCAGCTGGAGGGCTGGGTGATATCCTCATGCACGATCAGGCCGCGCGCGGCGGGGTTGACCGTCTCGATATCCTCGTCATTCGTGCCGGTATTGCCGATATGGGGAAAGGTGAAGGTGACGATCTGCCCGGCGTAACTGGGGTCAGTCAGGATTTCCTGGTAGCCGGTCATCGACGTGTTGAAGCATATTTCGCCGACCGTTTTCGCCACGGCTCCGAGGCCACGGCCCCAGAAAACCGCGCCGTCGGCTAGAACGATGGCCGCGGTTGCATGATCGGGTCGTTTCGCGTTAGATAGCTCCGGCATGATGAACTCCAGATAATAGGCGCCGGAGACAAGGTTTTAGCCCCTTGCAGGGCAGATTGGAAGGAAAAACGTGAGCAAGCGCGCAGAAATCAACGACAGCCTGAAAGAGGCGATGAAAGCCAAGGACGAAGTGACGGTCGCCACGCTGCGCCTCGTCAACGCCAAGATCAAGGACCAGGATATCAACGCCCGGACGAGCGGCAACCGCGACGGCATCGACGATGCAGGCATCCTGTCCGTGCTGCAGGGCATGATCAAGCAGCGCCAGGAATCGGCGGACATTTACGCCAGGAACGGTCGCCCTGAACTGGCGGAACGCGAAAACGCGGAAATCGCGGTCATCCAGCGTTACCTGCCGAAACAGCTGAATGACGAGGAGATGAAACAGGCGGTGGACGCGCTGGTCACCGAACTGGGCGCGAAGGACGTCAAGGACATGGGCAAGGTCATGGGCGCCCTTAAAACCCGCTACGCTGGACAGATGGACATGGCAAAGGCGGGCGGGGCGGTCAAGGCAAGGCTGGCGGGGTAATTGCCGGGACCGGGCCATTGATTTCATTGGGCTTCCTTCATTTCGTTTTAGCAAAATTTTTGATGCTGTATACGATTGGGGGATTTTTCCTTGAGATATATGGTGAGGACGATTGTTTTTGTTCATAATCCATCTCTCATGTTTATGCTTTTATTCCTATATTGTCAAGCGGCAACTGTATTGTTGGGGCATATCCCTAGTACGACAAGGGTCCTCGTATTTTGACATTTGGGTTTTATATGTTTTGTATTTCCATATATTTTCATTGCGTCAAAAGGTGGAGTTATGAGCGAAGCTGATAAAAATAAGAAAACCAGCAATGGCATTAGTATCGCATGTTTAACGGGTGCCGAACGGTTTCCGTTCAGTTGCCAGGGAAAATTTGATCGGCTCAATGAGCACTGTGATAAAATGAGGTGGTAATGAGAAACCGTACTGCCATGCTTGCTGCTATCCTTCCGGGGCAGAAAACAAAACCTTTCCCACGCGGTCTATATGATCCCGCAGGGGCGCATGCTCTATGGTTTCATAACGGATCAGGTCGAATTTGCAAGGGGTAGGCAAATCATCCAGCCTGGTCTGAAGTTTGCGGAAATCGTCCTCCGAAAGAGCACCCCGGATGGCGAGGTCGATGTCGGAATGCGGCGTCTCAGTGCCGAGCGCGCGCGATCCAAACAGGCTTACCTTGCTGACTCCTGGAAAGCCGGCGAAGAGCGACACGATACCCTTCAAATTGATCGTCCGTCGGACCATAAGGCATCACAGGGCCGATTCGCTGTATGTATGGGACATCAGGTTGCGGTGTTCGATCATGTTGATCCAGGCTTGTCCGTCCCTGATAATTCCGGCGGAGAACGCTGTTTTTATCACGAAACGCGGCGTAATCTGCTCCAACGTGTATCCGGAATATTCAAGATCTCGAAAACTTCGTTCAGAAGCCCATAAGCACGCTCGAAGCTTTCAAAGCGCTGTTTCCAGCGGATGTCCTGTTTCACGGCATTGTTCCGTTACGGGCCAGATCTGCCTTCAATCTTATATAGGCTGTATTTACCCGCGCGAGACATGATATGAACGAATCATGTCCATTCCCGCCCGATTCCTTGATGAAATCCGCGACCGGCTGACGCTGTCCGAAGTGATCGGGCGCAGACTGAAGCTGACGCGCGCGGGGCGGGAATACAAGGCCTGCTGCCCGTTCCACCATGAAAAATCGCCGTCCTTTTATGTGAATGACGACAAGCAGTTCTATCATTGCTTCGGTTGCGGCGCGCATGGGGATGTCATCGGCTTCGTCATGCAGAACGACAATCTGTCATTCATCGAGACGGTGGAAATGCTGGCCGCCGAGGCGGGATTGCAGGTTCCCAAGGCCTCGCCGCAGGCGGTGGAGCAGGCGAAGAAGGAAAAGAGCCTGTATGCCCTGATGGACGATGCGGCGCGGTTTTTCGAGGCGCAGCTGCATGAGGGCAAGGGGCGCGACGCCCGATCCTATCTGGACGAACGCGCGGTTCCGGACGATTTGCGCGCCGCATTCCGGCTGGGCTACGCGCCGGAGGATGGGCAGGCGATTCTTCGGCATCTGAAAGAGAAGGGCTATGAAACGCGCCAGATCATCGAGGCCGGCGTGGCGCGCGCTTCAGAGCGGGGCGGGGAGGCGTACAGCTTCTTCCGCGACCGGGTCATCTTCCCCGTGGCCGACCGCCGCGGACGGATCGTCGCTTTCGGCGGCCGCGTGCTGCCCGAACATCTGCGCCCCCTGCCGGACGGGGCGGGAAAACCGCCGAAATACATCAACTCCTCGGAAACGGCGCTGTTTCATAAAGGCACGCTGCTGTACGGCGAATCCCATGCGCGGCAGGCCGCGACAGACGGCCAGCCGGTCATCGTGGTCGAAGGCTACCTGGATGTGATGGCCTGTTTCGGCGCAGGGTTCCGGGGGGCCGTTGCGCCACTGGGCACGGCCCTGACCGAAGAACAGATCGGCAGCCTGTGGAAGATGATCCCGGCAGAAGAAAAAACGCCCATCTTGTGTTTTGACGGCGACGATGCCGGGCGCAGGGCCGCTTGGCGGGCATGCAGCCGCCTGCTGCCCATGCTGAAACCCTATCACAGCGCGCGGATCGCCTTCCTGCCGAAAGGGCAGGATCCGGACAGCCTGATCAAAAGCCAGGGGCGGAAAGTGTTCGAGGGCATTCTATCCGGCGCGATGCCCCTGGCCGACATGGTATGGCTTCATCACACGGCAGGGCGGCGCTTCGACACGCCGGAAGCGCGGGCCGGGCTTTCCGCTGTGCTCGACAGCGAGGTGGCCCTGATCCCGGACCGCAACGTTCAGCAATATTACAGGAGGATGTTTCGCGACCGGCTGTTCAGGGCATTCGGGCCTCAGAAACAGGGGAAGGGGGCGGCACAGGGGCTGGGCGGCGATCCTGCCATCCTGCCTCGCCGGCCTGGTGGCGAAGCGGACGCGCTGGCCTGCCTGATCCTGACTGCGACGCTGCTGAACCATCCGCATATTTTCGACAGCGTGGAGGAGTCGTTCGCACAGCTGGACCTGTCCGATCGCAGGCTAAACCTGCTCCGTCAGGAGATTCTGGCCGCCCTTGCCGCCGAATCATCTCTTGACAGCGCGGCCCTGCACAGCCATTTAAAACAACGCGGGTTTGAGGAGGAATTGCGGGTGGTGACCGCCCCTTCGGTTTATATCCACGCGGGATTTGCCCGGCCGGATGCATCGGCGGAAGCGGTCCTGGCAGGATGGCAGGATATTGTCAGGCATATGAGCGGGCGGTCGGACCGGATTGAGATCCATCAGGCGGGGCGCTTGCTGGCGGCGGACCCTACCGAGGAGAACATGAAACGGCTGCTGAGCCTGCGGAGAGCGCGGGAAGCGGAATAGGAACGGGCGCGAATCGCCAAACACTTCTTTGATTTTTCATGGAAAATATCGTTATATCGTGAACGGACGACAGGATTCGGAATAGGGTAATGGCATCGAGAACTACCGGACAGAAGACGGCCCAAAAAGCCACGAAAGCCAAGGAGCAGGAAGAAGAGCGCAGCGAACCCAAAGCTAAGGGTTCGCTGGAGCAAATTGTCAAGCGCCTGATTAAAAAGGGCAAAGAGCGCGGTTTCGTGACTTATGACGAAATCAATGCCGCCATCCCCGCCGAGGAATTCTCCTCCGAGCAGATCGAGGACGCCATGGCCACCATGACGGATGTGGGCCTGCAGGTCGTCGAATCGGAAGGGGATGTTGAGGAAGCGGAGGCTGCTCCGGCTCCCGCCGCTGAAACCGAATATGAATCCGGCGGCAATATCGATGATGATGATACGGGCCGCACCGACGATCCTGTACGCATGTACCTGCGTGAAATGGGATCGGTCGAACTGTTGTCGCGCGAGGGCGAGATCGCCATCGCCAAACGCATCGAGGCCGGCCGCGAAATGATGATCGGCGGCATTTGCGAAAGCCCGCTGGCCATCGAATCCATGATCGCCTGGTACGAAGCCCTGCAAAAGGGCGATATCCTGCTGCGCGAAGTCATCGATCTGGACGCAACCTATGGCGAGAGCGACCAGCCCGCGGCTCCTGTGGAGGATATGGACGAGCCGCCGGAAAATCCCGAAGGGGGGGAAGGCGGCGAAGGCGACGAGGAGCAGAATGTCTCCCTTTCCAAGATGGAAGAGGAGCTGATGCCGCAGGTCTTCGAAAGCTTTGCGAAGATCCAGAAAACCTACAAGAAAATGCAGAAGGTGCAGAAGGAGCGGCTGGAAGTTCTGGCCACCGGCAAGCAGCCGCCTGCGCCGACTAACAAAAAATACGAAGACATCAAGAAAGAGATGGTCGGCCTGATGAATGACGTCCGGCTGCATAATGCACGGATCGAACAGTTGCTGGAACGTCTCTATAAGATGAACCGGGATCTGGTGAGCTGCGAAGGGCGGCTGATGCGCCTGGCCACCGAGCGGGGCGTCAAGCGCGAAGAGTTCATGCAGGAATATTTCGGGTCGGAGACAGATCCGAAATGGCTGAAAAAGCTTGCCAAGCTGAAAGGCCGCGGCTGGGCGAAGTTTGTTGAAAAAGATTCCGATGCCGTCGAAGAGATCCGTGCCCAGATCGGGGCGATTTCCGACGAGGCGATGCTGCCTTTGAAGGAATTCCGCCGGATCGTACAGACCGTGCAGCGCGGAGAAAAAGAAGCCGCGCGCGCCAAGAAGGAAATGGTGGAGGCGAACTTGCGCCTCGTCATTTCCATCGCCAAGAAATACACCAACCGCGGCCTTCAATTCCTCGATTTGATTCAGGAAGGCAATATCGGCCTGATGAAGGCGGTCGATAAATTCGAATACCGCCGTGGTTATAAGTTCTCCACTTATGCTACATGGTGGATCCGGCAGGCGATTACGCGCTCCATCGCCGATCAGGCGCGGACGATTCGTATCCCGGTGCACATGATCGAGACGATCAACAAACTGGTCCGCACCAGCCGCCAGATGATGCACGAGATCGGCCGGGAGCCGACGCCGGAGGAACTGGCCGAACGCCTGCATATGCCGCTCGACAAGGTGCGCAAGGTTTTGAAAATTGCGAAGGAGCCCGTCTCCCTTGAAACGCCGATCGGGGACGAGGAAGACTCAAGCCTTGGCGATTTCATCGAGGACAAGAATGCGATCCTGCCGGTGGAAAGCGCGATTCACTCCAATCTACGGGAAACCACGACCCGTGTTCTTGCGACCCTAACTCCTCGCGAAGAACGCGTGCTGCGCATGCGTTTCGGCATCGGCATGAACACCGACCATACGCTGGAGGAAGTCGGCCAGCAGTTTAACGTGACGCGCGAACGGATCCGGCAGATCGAGGCGAAAGCCCTCCGCAAACTGAAACATCCGAGCCGCAGCCGGAAACTGCGCAGCTTCCTGGATACGTAGCATCCGCGTTTCGCGGACTCTGACGGTTGTGCGCCATGTCCTATCTCAACAAACTGGGGCCGCTGAAGGCGCGGCATAACGAACTCTCGGTTCTGATGTCTGAGGGAGGGTTGAGCGGCGAGGCGTTCGTGAAGCTGTCGCGCGAATATGCCGAGCTTTCGCCTGTCGTTGAGGCGCTTGAACGGTATGAATCGGCTCTGCGGGAACAAGCTGACCTCAAAGTCATGCTGGATGACCCCGAAATGGCGTCGATGGCTCAGGACGATCTTAAAGCCCTGAACGAGCGGCTGCCAACTCTGGAACACGAGGTCCGGCTGGCGCTGATTCCCAAAGATCAGACCGATGCGCGGAACGCCATCCTGGAGATCCGGGCGGGGACGGGCGGGGACGAGGCGGCGCTGTTCGCGGCGGATCTGTTCGCCATGTATCGCGGCTATGCAGCCAAGAACGGCTGGCGGCTGGAAGTCGTGGACATGAATGAAAGCGACCTTGGCGGCTATAAGGAAATCATCGCCGAAGTGACGGGGCAGGACGTTTTCGCGAAGCTGAAGTTCGAATCGGGCGTGCACCGCGTGCAGCGTGTGCCGAAAACGGAATCCGGCGGACGCATCCATACATCCGCGGCGACAGTCGCCGTTCTGCCGGAAGCGGAGGAAGTCGATGTCGAGATCGACGAAAAGGATCTGCGCGTCGACGTCTACCGGGCGCAGGGGGCGGGCGGGCAGCACGTCAACAAGACGGAAAGCGCGGTGCGGATCACGCACATCCCGACCGGCGTGGTCGTGGCGATGCAGGAGGAAAAATCCCAGCACAAGAACCGCGCCAAGGCGATGAAGATCCTCCGCAGTAAATTATATGAGGAACAATGGCGCCGTCAGCAGGAGTCGATCGCCAGCAGCCGGAAGCTGCAAGTGGGAAGCGGCGACCGGTCGGAGCGCATCCGGACCTATAACTACCCGCAGGGCCGCGTGTCCGACCATCGCATCAACCTGACGCTTTACAAGCTCGATCAGGTTTTGTCGGGTGAGGCGCTGGACGAGATCATCGACGAGCTGATCGCGCAGGATAACGCGGAAAAACTGGCCGAGCTGGACAGCTGACGCACGGACGAAAACAGTGACTGATTCCCCTTGTTCATTGGGCGCCGTCTATCAACGCATCCGTCAGACCCTGACGGATGCCGGAACCGGTCAGCCGGGACTGGCGGCGCGGCGCATCCTGAAGGCGGCGACAGGACTGACGGACGCGGATTTGATCGCGTCTCCTGAAAGGGAAATTCCGTTCGATATCGTGACGCGGATGGAAAAGATGGCGGCGCGCCATGCGGACGGTGAGCCCGTGAGCCGCATTTTGGGCGAGCGGGAATTCCGGGGACTTTCGTTCGTTGTAACGCCGGATGTCCTGGATCCCCGCCCCGATTCGGAGACTTTGATAGAGGCGGCGCTCAAGGCTTTCCAGGAGCGTCCGCCCGGCCGGATCCTGGATCTCGGAACGGGTTCGGGCTGCCTGATCGTTACGCTGCTTCATATCTGGCGGGAGGCCAGAGGGGTCGCCGTCGATATTTCCGGAAAGGCGCTCGCGGTCGCCAATGGGAATCGGGTTCGGAATGGCATCGATGACCGCCTGTTCCTGCGCCAGGGATGCTGGTTCGATGCCCTGGCGCAGGGTGAACGTTTCGATCTGATCGTTTCCAACCCGCCTTACATACCCGAAGCCGATATCGCGAATCTGGAATCGGGGGTTCGGGATTACGACCCGATTCTGGCGCTGGATGGGGGAATCGACGGTCTCGAATCGTATAAAGCGATTTTTTTTAATTTGCATAAGCATATTGAAAAGAATGGAATCGGCCTATTTGAAATAGGGTTCGGCCAGGCCGATGATGTCGTGCGACTCGCGGTAAAATATGGTTTGGCCGTGAACGGCATCCATGCCGATCTTGCAGGGATTCCAAGGGTTGTGGAAATCGCCTGTGGGGATAACTGAAAGAATTTCAGTTGCCGTGGCTTGAAGGCGTGAAGCGGTTGCAGGTAGATTTCAATCATTCACAACGGCACGGGTTTCGATGCTGGGCAGAAAGCGGATTTGAAAAAATCCCGCTTTCGCAAGGCCAGGGTATGGCCAAGCGTACACAATTCGGATAGA
>JBDHTS010000044.1:0-19179 GCA_039808845.1 Alphaproteobacteria bacterium
GGGCGGCGATATCATTTTCGAGGCCGTCAAAACGCTCAATACGCTGATCGACTTTCGCTATACCCAGCATTTTCGCGCGAAGAACGGTTTGCATGGCTCCGGCCGGAACCGCAGCGGCGCTGGCGGCGACGATCTGGTCATTCGCGTTCCCGTCGGTACGCAGATCCTTGCCGAAGATAAGGAGACGCTCCTGCTCGACATGATGGAGGACGGCCAGCGCATCGTCATGCTGAAAGGCGGCGACGGCGGCTTCGGCAACGCCCATTATAAAAGCGCCACCAACCAGGCTCCCCGCAAGTTCACGCCGGGCTGGAAGGGCCAGGAGATGGAAATCTGGCTGCGGCTGAAGCTGATCGCCGACGCCGGGCTGGTCGGGCTGCCGAACGCGGGCAAGTCCAGCTTTCTGGCCGCCTGCAGCCGCGCCAACCCGAAAATCGCCGATTACCCCTTCACCACCCTGCACCCCAATCTTGGCGTCGTGCGGCTGGCCGACAAGGAATTCATCGTGGCCGACATTCCCGGCCTGATCGAGGGCGCGCATGAAGGGCACGGCCTCGGCGACCGCTTCCTCGGCCATGTGGAACGCACCGCCGTCCTGCTCCATATCATTGACGCCACGCAGGACGATGTGGTGAAAGCCTATAAAACCGTCCGGCATGAACTGCAGGAATACGGTGAGGATCTGGCCGCCAAGCCCGAACTCGTCGCCCTGAACAAGGCCGACGCCATCGGCCCCGAACTCGCCGCCGACCAGGCGCAAATACTGGAAAAGGCGACGGGCGTAAAACCCTGGATCATTTCCGCCGTGTCGGGCGAAGGTATACGGCCTCTTCTTTTCGCCCTGCTGGAAAAGGTTGAAGCGGCGAGATCCTCCCGCGCCGAAGCAGCTAAAAATTAATTCGTGCATTTTTTTACCCGATAGAACGATAATTTAAAATTACCTAACCGGAACTTTCAGGAAAGGCTGCCCTGCATGTCCGAAGACACCGTTCCTCCGCGCCCACCCATCGACTTTAAAAATCTGAAGCTTGTGCCGGAAATAAAAAAGTCAGAGCCTGAAGCGCCGAAGAAAATTGATTTCAAAAACCTCAAGCTTGTCAATGTGACCGCGAATTCTTCCGGAGGCAGCCCTAAAACGAATGCGGATTATCAGCCTGCGTCCGCAGAAATCCCGCCATCGGACCCCAGGGCAAGATACGAATTTCATAGCCAGATCATCCCTGATCCTTTCAGGCCTCTGGAAGACCCAAACACCGAAGGCAGTACGATCTGGATCAAGGGCCAGGTTGCCAAAACGAGGCAATACCTCGATGAAGCCGGCCTTCCCGGTCTGCATGAGGAAATGGTTTTAGCGCCCGATCATTGGAAATGCCGTTTTTTCTCCCTGTATGCAAGGCTTGAAAAGCAATGGAAGACGGAGGTCTGGACGTCTGGAGGAAAATTTACTCTCGTAGAACGCGATAAACGCCTGTCGATTTATAAAATCGATCATGCCGATCATAGCGTCGATTGCATTCTCAAGGAGTCGGAACTCGCCTGGAACGGGCTGCCGTGCACTCTTCAATGGTGCATGCCCAGCCCGGATGGCCGATACCTCGCCTATGCGGTTCAAGGCTCTTCCTTATCACGCCAGGAAGGCAGGGTATACGATACGCTTGAACGCAAGGATCTGAATAAAAAATTCAAACCTGAAGCCTTCAATACCTGGGGACCGGGATCGGATTGTTTCTACACAGTAATGTCCGGCCCGCAAAGAAGTAACGATGATCGGGATTCGCCGCCTCGCCATTATCTTTATTACCATTCGCTTCAGAACGATGGGAACAAGGAAGGCGTCCTGGTTCTGCGCCTGTTTGACGACACGATGGATGGCGACCACGACCTCTCGTTTGAAATGTACGCCAATGGCTGCCTGAAATTCTGCCTGCATCTATCGGGGAAATATCATCATGAAAGCCGCCAATACGTCATTTTATCCGGATTGCCAGCGGTGGCTTGTCTTCTGCCGCAGTGGGAGAGCATAGACCGGCATCAAGTTGTCGGGTCCAATGGTTCGGATGTTATTGTCGCCTGTATGAAACGGCATGGCCTTGGGAACTCGGAAATCCGGAAGATGTCTTCAACGTGCCAAAAACGGGACGAGTCCTCCCTTATCGCGGACTCCCTGTCTCTCACTGAATTCGAGGACATCATTGTCTTTTCGTGCGGCATATTGGTTCGCGCCCATGAAAATCTGGGCCATGCCTTACATTTATACTCTTTTGACGGAAAGCTTCTTTACAGCTTTGTTCCCGGCAAGCTTTCTGCGATCCATATTCTCTCCTATTGCCTCTCCAATCAAAAATTTGTGGATTTTGCCACCATGTCTTATGACGGGCAAAGAGACCTTTTCCAGCTCGATCTTGAAAATCTTCAATGTTCCCTGATCGAATCGTCCCATATGAGCGGCCATCCGGCGGATCTTCTGATCAGCCGGGTCATGGCTGTGTCAAAAGACGGAACGGAAGTTCCCATGACGGTCATTCACCGCAAAGACACAGCCCTGGACAGCAATACTCCTGCCATTCTGGAAGGATATGGAGGATTCAATGCAGGGCCGTTCCCCTGGTACAGCCCGCTTCAGTCCTGGTGGGTAAAGCAGGGCGGCGTTTATGCGGTAGCGCATATTCGCGGCGATGGAGGATGGGTCGATGGCTGGACTTTGGCCGGCTCCCGCCTGCACAAGCAAAACACTTTTGATGATTTTGCGGCTTGTGCGAAACATTTATGCGATATGAATTTGACCCGGCCCGGAAAACTCGCCAGCTATGGATTCAGCAATGGCGGACTGACCGTTGCGGCAACCATGCTTCAGAATCCTGACTTATTCGGAGCAGTTGTATGTGTCGCGCCGATAACCGATATGATGAATGTCCGCCTGGATTGGGGGAGTTCCAGCGGATACAGGGAGCCGTACGGAGTCGCTCAGGTTTTCGAAGAGTTTATGGTTATGAAGAGCTATTCCCCTCTTCACAACGTAAAAGACGGCGCCAAATATCCTCCTGTCTTCATTATGGCGATGGGCGAAGACGAGGCCGCCCGGCCCGGCCATGCGTTAAAGTTCCTGGCGACGCTGAAAGATCGCGCTGACAGGGAAAATGTCGCCCTGCTCCATTTCAATGCGACCGGCTATCATCGCAGCGTCTTTGAACAGGATGGAAAGGAAAGCCCGGAAGTCTACGCTGATATTCTGAGGTTTCTGCACAGAACCATTGAAATCGGGAAGCTTTTAAAGCAGAAAAACGAGAATCCTCCAAGCTAGGCCGCATGATCAGATATGCGCAGAGCATTCATCCTTTCTTGAAGCAACGGGCAAAAAGCTTTTAGTCCACCTGTTTATGTTTTGATAATCGATATTCACATTGTTCACGCCGATTTCGCCGACTTGGATATAATCACATCCTGCATCAAGACATTTAAAACGAAAATTGTCCGGATCTTTGAGATCAGAAAATTCGTTGTCGAGAATATAAAGCATACCGTTCATCATCACATGCAAATTTACATGACCTTTGCTCTCGCGCATCCGCCCGTACAGAACAAGGGACATATTTTCGTCCGCAACACCCATAGCCCTGAGCATCTGGAGTTTCAGGATCGCATAATCCTCGCAATCCCCCATGCCGCGCAGGATCGTCTCATCCGCTGTCTGAAACTTGTCTCCGTATGCGCTTGTATATAGGATTTGGTCATTGATCCAGCGGTTCACCCTTGCCAGATCGTAGGCATTTCCGGCAACCGCGCTGCAAAGAGGATATTTCCGTTTATAATCTTCAAGGAACATTCCAATCAGGGTATAGCCCTGCACTAAAGTGCTCAGGCGAATATTTTCCATCCATGCGGTGTCGATGGGTCCGGAAGGATTGGCCACACTCCGGAACGCTTCAGCAGCAAGCGGGGCCGCCATGATTTGTTATCCCTGATCCTTCAATATTCTAACAAATTGCTTCAAAAAAGCTTCCTGAAGTTCGTCCGCGGCCTCCTGGCATGAACAGGCCATCAGGCCGTGTCCCGTGAAGGAGGGGTAATACGGCTCCCCTGTCCACAGGCTGACGACGCCGCCTGCTTCCTGCACGGCCAGCGTGCCGGCAAGATGATCCCACGGCTTGGCGCGGCTGTAGATGCCGAAATCAGCCTTGCCGCCCGCGATCAGAAGGTATTCGTGCCCGGCGCAGTTCAGGGAAAAGGCATGGCCGACCTTGCCTGACTGCTCTTTTAAAAACGCCCTGATTTTTTCAGGATAGAATTTCCAGCCGATATGGCCGCTCAGTTCCGACAGCGGCTTCGCGGGCGCTGTTTTCATGCGTTCGCCGCCGAACCAGGCGCCGGCCCCTTTCGAGGCCGTCATCATTTTCTTTCCCAGCACGTCGTAAATCCATCCGTGCAGGACTTCGCCGTTCCACACGGCTGCCAGCATGACGGCGAATTCGCGCTTGTGATGAACGAAGTTGTGCGTACCGTCCACCGGATCCGTCACCCAGATCAGGCGGTCACGGTCGTTCAGGGTATCGAGGCTTTTCGTGCCTTCGGACACCGACTCCTCGCCGATCAGCACTGTGCCGGGATAGAGTTTCGGCAAAACGCCGTCGAGAAAAATCTCCGCTTCCCGGTCGGCGATCGTCACCAGGTCGTTCGGACCGGTTTTCGTGCTGATGTCGCCCTGCTGCAGCTGCCGGTAACGCGGCAGGATCAGCGTATCGGCGGCCTCAACAATCGTTGCAGAAACTTTGTCGATATCGATGTCAGGCGGCTGTGCCATGCTTTTCTTTCTTTTTATCGGGCGCATACCCGAATTTTTCAGTGAACCGCCCCAGATCGGCCGGGGCGATATGCACCAAGAGGACGATCATATCGTCATCATCCTTTCTATCCCGAACCTGCGCGTTGCGATAGAGCCAGGACAGGGCCTCACCGTCCGAAACAGGAATATGAAAGGATTCTTCACTTCGTTCTGCCGCCACGATTTTTTCTATTTCCGCAAACAGCGCATCCATGCCCTCGCCCGTCAGCGCGGAAACGGCGATGCTGCGCTCGTCAAAATTATTTTTATTGAGGAGATCGGCTTTCTCTGCCTCCGGAAGGCTATCGATTTTGTTAAGCACTTCGATAATACGTTTGTCATGCCCGTAATCGATCCCCAGATCGCCGAGAATGGCCACGACGTCTTCCTTCTGCGCTTCATGCGCCGGGTTGGAAACATCCCGTACGTGCAGGATGATGTCGGCGTATTTCGTTTGCTCCAGAGTCGCGCGAAACGCCGCGACCAGGTGCGTCGGCAGGTCGGCGATGAATCCCACCGTGTCCGACAGAATGATCTCCTGACCGTTCTTCAGCCTGACCTTCCGCATGGTCGGGTCGAGCGTCGCGAACAGAAGGTTTTCGGCAAAGACGTCCGCGCCGGTGACACGATTGAACAGCGTCGATTTCCCGGCATTCGTATATCCGACCAGTGCGACGACAGGGAACGGCACGCGCTCCCGGCTGCGGCGCTGCAATGCCCGGTTCCGGCGTATCTGCTCCAGATCCTTTTTCAGCCGGACGATCTGGTCGATAATCAGGCGCCTGTCGATTTCCAGCTGCGTTTCGCCGGGACCGCCGGTCTTTCCCAAACCGCCACGCTGACGCTCAAGGTGCGTCCATGACCGCACCAGCCGGGATTTTTGATATTCCAAGGCGGCCAACTCGACTTGGATCTGCCCTTCCCGCGTCTGGGCGCGCGCGCCGAAGATTTCCAGGATCAGTCCCGTGCGGTCGATCACCTTGGCATTCAGTTCCTTCTCAAGGTTTCGCTGCTGGACGGGGCTGAGCGCGTGATTGACGATGACGACCGACGGCTTGCGTTCCTCGACCATCGCCGCCAGTTCGGCCCGCATCCCTTCGCCCAGCAATGCGCCGGGGTTCGGCCTTGCCAGCTTATATATTTTTCTGGCGATAACCTCCAGATGAATGGCACGGGCGAGGCCTTCAGCCTCGTCAAGCTGTTCCTGGACGGAAGGTTCGAAGGAATGACCCCGCCTGCTGATCTTCCGCGGCAGGACGGGATGAATGATCAAGGCCGTTCCGGACGCGCCGGAAATCAAACGGCCTCGCCTTTCCCGTCCGCCCCGCCGTCGTATAGCTGCAGCGGGCCGCCCGGCATGATCGTTGAAATGGCGTGTTTATAGACCAGCTGGACATGAGCGTCACGGCGCAGGAGAACGCAGAAGTTGTCAAACCACGTCACCACACCCTGGAGCTTGACGCCATTGACCAGGAATACGGTCACCGTCATCTTCTCCTTACGGATTTTATTCAGGAAGACATCCTGGACATTCTGGTTCTTCTCGGTCATTTCCCTTTTCCTAAAGCATTTTCCATTTTCATCAGACCAGTTACGCCGTGCGCCTCTTAATTAGATGATTACACCTAGCGCAGCAAGGGCTGCGGTGGATTTTTTTGATGGCCTTTTGATGTCTTTTTTAACGAAAGCGGCGTAAAACGCCTTCAAGGGCGCGGCAATCCTCAAGCACAAGAAAAGGCTTATATTGATCAATCAGTTCCTCCTTGTTTTCCCCGTCCAGTAAAAGGACGGACCTGCACCCGGCCGCCGCTGCAACTTCAAGGTCTGTTACCGTATCACCCACATACCATAAGGAATCCATAGGAAAGTCGAGTCCCGACCGTTCAACAGCCATATGTAAAGGATCGGCCGCCGGCTTGTCCCGCGGCGCCTGCCCTGCCCCCACGCAGGTCACGAAACGATCCGTCCAGCCCAGATGCCCGACTTCGCGGAGAAGCACTTCATGGCGCTTGTTGCTGATCAGCGCGGTCGGGATGCCGGCCTTCTGCAGGGCGTCCAGCACTTCAGGAGCGCCATCGATGACCTCAAGCGCTGCCAGATGATGTGTTTTGACATAGTCGTACAGCCGTTCCAGGGCATCCTGCGCGTTTTCGGCGTAAAGGCGCGGATACAGCTCGCGCGCCGAATGACGCAGATTGGATCTGAATTCCGCTTCGGTCCAGGAATCGTAACCGTAGCTTGTCCGGACATGGTTATGCGCCTCCCGCAATCCGGGCAGCGTATTGACGAGAGTTCCGTCCCAGTCGAAGAAAACAGCGGCAGGTTTTTCCGGCGGATCAGGCGCTTTTACGTTCGTCATCCACAACCTCATCTTCATGGCGTCCCCCGGTGCTGATCCCCAGTTGCTTCAGCTTGCGGTGGAGGGCGGACCGTTCCATGCCGACGAATTCCGCCGTTTTGGAAATATTGCCGCCGAAACGGTGAACCTGGGAAGCCAGGTAATCCCGTTCGAAAAATTCCCGTGCCTCGCGCAGCGGCAGGGCCATGACCTCATGGTGCGCGTTGCCGGTCAACGTCGCGTCATTACCCGTTCCGAACAGTTCGGGCGGCAACTGGTCGGGCCGGACCGCCGGGTCGCCGCTATGCATGATCATCAGCCATTCGATGACGTTGCGAAGCTGCCGGATATTTCCGGGCCAGGCATAATGCTGCATCGCCGCCAGCGCGGCAGGCGTCAGGGTGCAGGGCGGCAAACCCGATTGCTGCGAATACTGCCTGATGAAATAATCGGCCAGCAGGGGGATATCCTGAGGCCGGTCGCGCAGGGGCGGGAGGACGACTGGCACGACGCTGAGGCGGTAATACAGATCCTGACGGAACTGCCCCTGATTCATCAGCTTCTGAAGATCGCGGTTCGTGGACGCCAGGATGCGCACGTCGACTTCCAGCGCCTGCTGGCCGCCAACACGGACGAAACGATGCTCCTGCAATGCCCGGACGATCTTGCCCTGCGTTTCCAGCGGCATGTCGGCGACTTCATCCAGAAGCAGCGTGCCGCCGTTCGCCTGTTCCAGCATGCCCTGCTTGACCGGCTCGCCCGCCGCTTCCTCCCCGAACAGCTCGCTTTCCAGATGTTCAGGGCGTAGGATGGCGCAGTTCGCCACCTTGAACGGCCCGGAGGCGCGGGGGGACAGCTTGTGGATCTGCCGCGCCGCGACATCTTTTCCCGTCCCTTGTTCTCCCATGATCAGCACCCGGCTGTTCGTCTGCCCGACCCGGACAAGGGTCTGGCGCAGGGCGGCCAGAGAAGCGGAATCGCCGATCAGGTCCGAAGCGCTCTCGGTCTGGGCGCGCAATGCCTGGTTTTCACGCCGCAGCCGCGCTGTTTCCAGCGCCCGCGCGATCATCAGAAGCAGGCGGTCGGTTTCAAAAGGCTTCTCTATGAAATCATAGGCGCCCTGTTTGATTGCGGAAACGGCCGTTTCGATCGTGCCGTGGCCGCTGATCATCAGGACCGGAAGGCCGGCGTGATTCCCCCTGACGGTTTTGAGAATCTGCAGGCCGTCATGAGCGCTGCCCTGAAGCCAGATATCGAGGATGATCAGATCCGGCACACGATCCTGAATGGCCTGGTAAGCCTGGGCCGAATGCGCCGCCGCCCGGATTTTGTATCCCTCGTCCTCCAGGATGCCCTGGATCATGCCCCGGATATCGGCTTCGTCATCGACAACCAGAATATCTGCGCTCATGCTTTGTCCCTCACGCTACCGCTCCCTGAATTGTTGTGACGTCCTCGACAGGCAGGATGAGGCATATGGTGGCTCCGCCCTGTTCCGGCCAGTCCAGCCCGCTTTTCAGCCATTCCGGGACGCCAATGACAAGCCGTCCCTTATGATCGTCCATGATTTTCTTGACGATGGCGAGGCCCAGCCCCGTTCCCTTTTCCTTATGGGTCACGTAAGGCTCCGTCAGGCGCGCCGGATCCTCGTCCCTGGGCAATCCAAGTCCGTTATCCGAAACGACCACCGCGCATTCGCCCTTTTCTGGCCTGGTGATCAGCTGGACATTGATTTTTCCTTTTGTATTGTCCTGTTCTGTACGCGCCTGCACGGAATCGACGGCGTTCTGAATGATGTTTGTGAAGGCCTGGCGGAACTGCTGGATATCCACATTTGCAAAGAGCGGCCTATCCGTTCCGTTCAGGGCGAAGGCTATTTCCGGATGCGCCTGCTGCTGCAGGGTGAGAAGATCCTGCAGATGCCGGGACAGGTCCTCCACCTTCATGACCGGTTCCGGCATCCGGGCGAAGGCGGAAAATTCATTGACCATTCTGCCGATATCGCCGACATGGTGAATGATCGTGTCCGTGCACTTGGAGAAGATTTCCCTGTCTTCGGTAATCTGCTTGAGGTACTTCCGTTTCAGGCGTTCAGCCGAAAGCTGGATCGGGGTCAGGGGGTTCTTGATCTCGTGCGCGATACGCCGCGCCACATCGGCCCAGGCGGCCTTGCGTTGCGCCGACTGAAGCTCGGTAATATCGTCAAAGGTCAGCACGGCGCCTTTGTTCTCGACATCCACCGTGTCGATGGCGATCCGGACGAGGAAAGTGCGTTTTGAATCGTCGCTGGCGCGCCAGAGAATTTCACCCTGGGTGATCCTGCTGCTGCGCTGCTGCGCCTGCTCCAGCAGAGGCTTCACGTCCGGCACAACGTCAACGATGTTCTGCGCCAGAAGCTGCTGCATATCCCGCCCGAACAGCGTCGAGGCGGAATTGTTGACCAGAGTGATATGCCCGTGATGATCGATGCCGACGATCCCGGCGGATACTCCGGCCAGGACCGTTTCCGTGAAATGGCGGCGCTGGTCCAGCTGGCGGTTGGCCATGATCAGCTCTTCCCGCTGCTGGCCGATCTGCGCCGTCATCCGGTTGAATGCACGACCCAACCCGTCGAATTCGTCGCCGCGATGAAATTCCGGAACGCGCGCCGAAATATCCCCGGCCCTCACCTGATCCGTCGCGGCGATCAGAGCGCTGATCGGCTGCACCAGCTGCCTCGCGACCTGCAGTCCGCACCACGTAGCAATCAGCATAAGAAGCAGGGCGACGACGATAAAAATCAGCGTGATCGTAATCTGAAGGTCGGACCGCTGGTTCTCCAGCTTCTGATACTCTTCCGTCACCTTCCGCGTATCGGCCACATGGGAAAGGACTGTCGCATCCACCATCCGGCCAACATAGAGATAGCTGTCGGGAAAACCGTTAAGCTTTACCAGAGCGCGCACCCGGTCGTCCTTGCCGCCGGTCATGACCATGACATCCCCGTCCGACGCATCGCCGATGGCCGCAAGCGGCGGCGGCTCGAATGCCAGCGTCAGGGTCATATCCGATTGCGCCTCGACCTTGCCCTCGCTGTCGATGACCTCTGCTTCCGACAGGTTGCGAAGAAGGGACTGGGTATTCAGGACGCGCTTGAAAGCCTCCTTGTTGTCCATCAGCAGGGGCGCGCTGCGGTCCAGATCGTTAGCCATGGCCAAGGCATCGGCGCGGATGACCTGCTTGTGCTCTTCCAAGTAGGCCTCCGCCACGGCTTGGGACCCCATCACCGCCGTATGAACGCGCTGACTGAACCAGCTTTCAATGCCCACATGCAGGAACAGGGCGGAAAAGACCGTCATGATGATGGCAGGAGTCGCCGCCAGGACGCTGAAAATAAAAACCAGACGAACGTGAAGCCTGGACCCGGCCTCCCCTCTGCGCCGCCCGCTGAACAGGCTTGTGATCCGGCGGACGATCAAAGCCATCAGCAGGACCAGAATGACAAGGTCGATGTTCAGTAGCCAGATAACGGCATCGGAATTCCTGCCGAAATCAGTGGTTTCGGTTAGGGCGGCATAGGTCGCCAGGCCGCAGGCCGCCGCTGTAAAGACCAGCACAAACGCCATCCAGTTCGACGTTTTCGCGAGGCGAATGCGTTTGGCGGCTTTGCCTGGCTTATGGGGCGTTCCGGCGGTCAAGAAATCCTCTTTACCCTGTCCCGGCTTGCGCCGGGGTGACGATGTAGCATAGTAAGTAACCTGTGGCTTTTCAGCAACGCGGCAATTTATAACACTATGGAAATTTCTGCAACTCAACCTGTTCCCTTTCACGCCCTGATCGTCGCGGCGGGCCATGGGACGCGCTTCGGAGAAACTATCCCAAAGCAGTATAAGACTCTTTCAGGAAAATCGGTTTTGAGGCGTTCGGTCGAGGTTTTCAAGGTCACCCCTGGGCTTTTATCCTTAACGATCGTCATAGACCCGGCGCACCGCAATTGGTATGACGCAGCAGTTTCGGGTCTTGACCTTTCCGCTCCGGTCCACGGGGATAAAGGCAGGAAAGGAAGCGTTCATAATGGGCTGAAGGCGCTTTCTCATGTGGAAAAGGATTCTGTGATCCTGATCCATGACGCCGCCAGACCTTTTGTCTCAGCAATGGATATCGCCCGGGTAGCCGGGTCTGCACGGAAAAACGGTGCGGCCTGTCTTGCCCATCCTGTGGCCGATACGCTGCGCAGAACGGACGGTGTTTATGTAGACCGCAAAAATCTCTGGGCCTTGCAGACACCGCAGGGTTTTACCTACGATTTAATACGCAGGGCACATGAAATGGGCGGTGAAGCCACGGATGACACCAGTCTTGTGGCCGCGCTCGGGCATAACATTGAAATGGTCTTAGGCTCTGCCCGGAATATCAAGATCACCACACCGGAAGACTGGACGATGGCTCTCGACATGACACGGCAAAAAGAAATCCGGACAGGGACAGGGTTCGATGTCCACGCTTTTGCTCAAGATAAGCGGGGCAAAATCACATTGTGCGGCATTGAAATCCCTCACGATCAAGGACTGGAAGGGCATTCCGATGCCGATGCCGGGCTGCACGCGCTGACGGACGCACTCCTCGGCGCGCTGGCGCTCGGCGATATCGGCCAGCATTTTCCGCCATCGGATACGCAGTGGAAGAACGCCTCCAGCGACCGGTTCCTGAAACATGCTGTCGATCTGGTACTGGCCCGCGGCGGACGGATCGTGAACCTGGACCTGACCCTGATCTGCGAGTCCCCGAAAATCGGCCCGCACCGGGACGCCATGAGGAATCGCCTCGCCGAAATCTGTGGCATTGACCCGGCCCGTGTCAGCGTCAAGGCGACGACTACGGAGAGACTGGGCTTTACCGGGCGGCGGGAAGGCATTGCCGCTCAGGCGTCCGCCAGTATAGAGCTTCCTTATGATTGATCTAAAACCTCCCTCCGCTCCGTTTCGTTATCCTGCCGTATGGCTGGCAACATGGTTCGGCTGCGGTCTGATGCGCCCCGCACCGGGCACATGGGGTACGCTGGGGGCTTTGCCTTTCGGAATCATCATGATGCTTTTCGGGGGATGGCCGGTTCTGGTTGTGGGCATTATCGCCGTTTCCGCCGCCGGATATTGGGCCGCCGAACGCTATGAAAAACTGAGCGGACGGCACGACGCCTCGGAAATTGTGATCGACGAGGTTGCGGGTGTCTGGATCGCACTGCTTCCGGCAGCGCTTAATCCTCTGTCCGTCGCGTTTGCATTCCTTCTGTTCCGGGCTTTCGATATCCTGAAACCCTGGCCCGTGGGATGGGCGGACAAAAAGCTTCCCGGTGCGTTGGGGGTTATGGCCGACGACCTGCTCGCCGGTGTTTTATCCGCCTTGTGTCTTATAGGAATTCGTTATGCCGGATTTGGTTGAAACGGTCGGCAGGATTTTCCTGGCAAAAGATTTGCCATTGGTGACGGCCGAGTCCTGCACGGGAGGGATGATCGCGGCAGCGATTACAGGCCGCCCCGGCGCCTCGAAAATCTTCGAGCGCGGCTTCGTGACCTACAGCAACGAATCCAAGAACGAACTGCTCGGCGTGCCGTTCGACCTGATCGACCGCTATGGCGCCGTCAGCCATGAAACGGCGGAGGCCATGGTGCGCGGCGCACTGGAACGCAGCCGGGGAAAGATCGCCGTGGCGGTGACGGGCATCGCCGGACCGGATGGCGGCACGGAATTGAAGCCTGTCGGCCTTGTCTACATCGGCTACGCCCTGAAAGGCGGCCCGATCCATGTCGCCGAACACTATTTCAGCGGCGACCGCACCGTCAACCGCACCCAGACCGTCGAGGCGGCCTTCAAACACCTGCTTGAAATCGTCAATACTTAACCCCCTCCCCCTAAGGGGGAGGGCCGGGGTGGGGGTTCACGAACCGCTGGTTTTGCGCTCAAGGCCCCGGGCGTGTAAACCCTCCCCAACCCCTCCCTCAGGGAGGGGTTTTTCAGCGCGGCCCATAAAGCGCTACAGCCCGCGCCTCGAACGCCGCGACCATCCGCCGCACCGCCTCATTGAAAAACACTTCCATCAGCTTCTGGATGACGGGATTGCGAAACTCGAACTCCACAAAGAAATCGATCGTGCAGCCGCCATCCGGCTCCGGCAGGAAGCGCCAGTGGTTGGAGAGGTATTTCATCGGCCCGGACAGATATTCCACATGAACATGCCCCGGACGCTCCGCCGTAACACGCGAGGAAAACCGTTCCCGGATCATCTTGAAGCCGATCACCAGATCGGCATAAAACACATTCCCTTCCCGCTTCGTGATCCGGCTGGCGATGCACCACGGCAAAAACTCCGGATACCGCTCCACCGCCGCCACCAGATCGAACAGTTGCTCGGGCGTATAGGGAAGTTTACGTTTTTCGGCGTGGGTAGGCATGCGCCAGTTCTCACGCAAAATCAGCGACTAAAAAATTCATCTCGGAACGGTGCTTTTGAAGATAAGGAACACAGTAAGTCCTGCTAACCAATTGCTTATACTCCAGATAGGTACGATCCGAACGATGGGAATCCCGCGTGAATTCACGCCGGGAAGCTTCCGCTGCATCAATATCGATCATAATTCTGTAATCGATCTCGTTGGCTAACGGTTCTTCAAACAGATAAATACAATCCACAAAATAAAGGTTTGGACTACCATGAGGAGGACGATAAACCACAGATTTATCGCATTTTCCTGTCTTTTGGTTCCAGGCATGAAGCCTTTCAACGCTCTCGCCATTTCGAAGTCTTTTGACCACATCGGCTGCGGCCGACCAATCGTACCAAGTAACGGGATTGGCGTAAGGATTATCTTCAGGCCGTTCTGGGTTTGAAAGATAGGCTAACCTCTTCTGATCGCCTGCAGACAATGCAGCTGCAAGAAAGCGCCGCCTTACATCCGTAGGAACGATGCAAAAATCATCGACATTGATGATACAGGCTCTGCCATGAAAAATCTGAGCCAGCCTAGATGCCAGTGTGGTTTTTCCCGATCCCGGAAGCCCACATATGCCGATAACCGATGTTTCATCGGCAGGAATGCTGGCGACGATGGCATCTATACCTTTCGGCTGCATCACTCCGCCGCCTGCAGTTTCGCTTCCCGTGCTGCTCTTAGCCGCGCGAAATCATCCCCGGCGTGGTAGCTGGACCGGGTCAGGGGCGAGGCGGAAACCATCAGGAAGCCCTTGGCGCGCGCCATCTTCTCAAGCGCCGCGAACTCTTCCGGCGTCCAGAAACGGTCCAGAGGGGTATGCTTGGCGCTCGGCTGCAAGTACTGGCCGATGGTGATGAAATCGATGTCGGCGGCGCGCATGTCGTCCATCACTTGCGCCACTTCCTCCTTCGTTTCGCCGAGGCCGACCATCAGGCCGGATTTGGTGAAGATCGACGGGTCCACTTCCTTCACCCGCTGCAGCAGGCGCAGGGAACGAAAATACCGCGCGCCGGGCCGGATCGTCGGATACAGACGCGGCACGGTTTCGAGGTTATGGTTGAACACGTCCGGCTTTGCCCGCGCCACCGCGTCGATGGCGGCGATATCGCCCCGGAAGTCGCCGGGCAGGATTTCAATAGTGGTATCGGGAGATTTAAAACGGATCGCGCCGATGGTCTTCACGAAATGCTCGGCTCCGCTGTCCTCCAGGTCGTCACGGTCCACGCTGGTCACAACGACATGCTTCAGGCCCATTTTTTCGACAGCGACCCCAACACGCAGCGGCTCCATCTTGTCGAGCGCGTTCGGTTTCCCGGTCGCCACATTGCAGAAGGAACAGGCCCGCGTGCAGACCTCGCCCATGATCATGAAGGTCGCGTGCTGTTTCTCCCAGCATTCGCCAATATTGGGGCAGCCCGCCTCCTCGCACACCGTGGTCAGTTTCAGGTCGCGGACCGTCTGCCGCGTCTCATGATAGACCTTCCCCTGCGGCGCGCGCACGCGAATCCAGTCCGGCTTCTTCCCCATGGGGCGATCGGGGTTTTTCTGCTTTTCCGGGTGGCGTTTCGCCTTGTCAAGAAGATCGGGGTTATAGGTCATGCCGGTTCTTATTCCTCATAAGGAACATAAATGTCCGGCCAGCTTTTGTCGAAGTCTTTATCGAGCGTGATCAGCGTGCCGCCACCAACCCGCGCCGTCGCATAGATCATAGCGTCAGGCATTTTTAGCCTGATCCGTCTTCTTATTTCGGCTGCCTCAAGACAAATGCTTTTACTGCTTTGGATCACCTCGAAAAGGCTTTCAATCGCCTGATCGCTTGCATCCCGCAGCTTTTGATCCGGAAGCCCTGCCATGAACTCGGCATAGGTCATGGCCGGTACCACAAGACGATCGAACCGTTCAAGTGCGTGCCTGATCGGTACGACTCCTTGAAAAAATCCCACCAGAATATTGGTATCCAGATATCCAGCGGTCATTTATCTTTATAAGGCTCCTGCCCCCGATCATTCAGGTTACGTGACTCGGCAATCCTGCGGTCCATATCCGCTTCACGGTCATCCCATTCCGCCCGCATTTTCTTTTGCCAAGCCACGCCATCCAGACCATCGAACAGGTCGGTCCGGCCCTTTAACATGCCAAAATACTGATCTAACTTGCTTTTAGCGTTTTTCTGGTGGTCGCCCAGATAAGAAGCCACCGCCCGCCGCACCAGTTCGGCGCGCGATAGGCTTTGCTTTTCCCCTATCAAGTCAAGAGCTTGCACTTGATCTTCCGGCAAATCCACGATAGTACGCATGACACATTCTCCTTTACATGATAACGTTATCATGAAACGATATCATATATCAACCTAAAAATGCACCGCGCGCCCATACGCCGCCAGCACGCTTTCATGCATCATTTCGCTTAAGGTCGGGTGCGGAAAAACGGTGTGCATGAAGTCGGCCTCTACCAATTCGGCTGTCTTGCCGACCACGTACCCCTGGATCAGTTCGGTCACTTCCGCGCCCACCATATGCGCGCCGAGCAGTTCGCCGGTTTTGGCGTCGAACACGGTTTTGACCATGCCTTCCGGTTCGCCCAGTGCAATGGCCTTGCCGTTGCCGATGAAGGGGAAGCGACCCACTTTCACGTCATGGCCTTTTTCCTTCGCCGCCTTTTCGGTCAGGCCGACGCTCGCCACCTGCGGGTTGCAATAGGTGCAGCCGGGGATATTGGCTTTTTTCATCGGATGCACGTCCTTCTGCCCCGCGATCTTTTCGACGCAGATGACTCCCTCATGGCTCGCCTTATGCGCCAGCCACGGCGCGCCGGCCACGTCGCCAATGGCGTAAACGCCCGGCTCGCCCGTGCGGGAATACTCGTCGGTCACAATATGACCGCGATCCAGCTTCACGCCCGGCGCTTTTTCGAGCCCAAGGTTTTCCGTGTTCGGCACGATGCCGACCGCCATGATGATGCGATCCGCCGTGATTTTTTCAGTCTTGCCACCCGCCTCGACATGCGCGGTGACATTGTCTTTGCCTTTGTCCAGTTTGGTGACCTTCGCGTTTGTCAGGATCTTCATGCCCTGCTTCTCGAACTGCTTACGCGCGAAGGCTGAGATTTCCTCATCCTCCACCGGCATGACCCGGTCCATGATCTCCACCACCGTCACTTCCGCGCCCAATGTGCGGTAGAAGCTGGCGAATTCGATGCCGATCGCCCCCGACCCGACGACGATCAGCGATTTCGGCATCATGTCCGACACCATCGCCTCGCGGTAGGTCCAGACCAGCTTACCGTCGCCTTCAAGCCCAGGCAGTGAGCGAGCCCGCGCGCCGGTGGCGATGATGATGTGCTTGGCCGTCAGGTCGGCGACCGGCTTACCGTCCTTTTCAACGGCCACTTTGCCCTTGCCCTGCAACTTGCCGAAACCGTCGATGACAGTGACTTTGTTTTTCTTGAGCAGATGCCCGACGCCGCCGCTGAGCTGCTTTGACACCTTTCTGCTCCGCTCGACGATCTTTTTGATATCGAAGGAAAAATCCTTAACGTTGAACCCGTAATCCGACGCATGCCGGATCAGATGACCCACTTCGGCACTCCGCAGCAGCGCCTTGGTCGGGATGCAGCCCCAGTTCAGGCAAATGCCGCCGAGATGGTTCCCTTCCACTACCGCCGTTTTCAGGCCCAGCTGTGCCGCCCGGATAGCGGCCACATATCCGCCCGGTCCCGCGCCGATAACCACGATATCGAAAGACTGATCAGCCATGAAATTCCCCTGAAAATAACCAGACCGGGCGCATTTAACACGATTGACGGGGGCATTTCAACATAACGCCCCCTCACTCAAACCGCGAAGGCGCGGTTTGGCCTCTCCCAAGGGAGAGGCAAGAATAAGCGCTTATATTCAGGTTTTTTTACCTCTCCCAAGGGAGAGGTCGAAACGCCTTCTTCAGGCGTTTCGGGTGAGGGGTCTTAATTAAAAGCCCTGACCCCCTCGCGACAAACCGTACGATAGGTGTCCGTCATGGCCGCCATGGCCAGCGGTTTCGCGATCACCGGCTCGATTTCGGGCGTTTCACCGCCCGCCGCTACGGCCAGCATGCGCCCGGCCGCCTTGGCGCAGGCGACGGACTGGTCCATGTAATCGTGCAGGCCGATCACGCGCAAAAAGTCCAGGCTAACCGGTTCCAGCCCGAAAATCAGGTCATAGGGCGCCGTGCATGGATGGTCGTTGGCCGCCAGGCCGAACCGCCAGTCCGTGCCCGCCGGAATGCCCAGCCGCACGGCTTCCTGCGTCATCACATAGGCGACCTGGTCCAGCTTGTCGGGAAGGGACGGAACGGCAAACAGCTGACAGGCATTCTGGGACAGGGCAAGGCAACGCCCGGCAATGGCGCTCAGGCCGCTGACGCTGTCGCATAGCGACCAGCCTTCCATGGTCACCTTGTCTTCAATGGCGATATCGCACAGCTCCTGCGCCGCGACCTCATAGGCCATGCAGCGGTTGGACGTTTCGATGAAAAGCCGCAATAATTCGGAACGCGGCTGGTTTTCCCACTCTATCCTGCAGATGACGCTGTGAATGATAAACGTCAGGACATCGTGAAATTCATAGGCGCAGTCCAGCCATTCCTCAAAAAGGCCGCGCGCCACGGCACGCCCCTGTTCCGTTTCATAGTCGAGCACATAGGCGGGCGGCAGGGCCTGGGGGCCAAGAGCGCCCGGCAGGGGGCGGCATTCCAGCATTTTTTCCAGCCGCGCATAAGTTGCCTCAAGCCCGGTATCCGGCTCATCGAACAAAAGAAGGGTTTCGACCATCATGCCCGCCAGAAGCTGCAGCAGCTTCATACCATCGGTTTCCTGGCCGTCCAGGGCGGCCCGGCTCATCAAATTTTGATAGATGCGCGCGGCGAATCCGGGCTTGTCGATCAGAACGGACATGTTTCTGGTCTTGACTGGAATCTGTGGAAAGGTTTGTGGAGGGAATTGTGGAAAAGTCTGCGGACGAGCGGCGAACCACTCTTGGCAAGACTAATTCAATTCTTCGCCCTCGTAAATGCCCCAAAGTGATTTTCTTGGGATCCAGCCGCTGAATCCGCCCGTGCTGACCTGGCACCAGTCTTTCAGGCATTTCCTCAGGCTGGCGATGACGCCGGGCTGGGCCCTGGCGGTCAGGCGGGCGTCGGACGAGGCGCCGTCGCGCATCTCGACAGGTTCTTCAGAGCGGATCAGGGCGTTCCGCTTGCCCGAAAGCATCAGGGCATTGATCCACCCCTCGCCGCCTTCATAATCCCTGATTCTGCGCCATTGCTCGAATTCCTGAGTGATTTCGACAGGGAGCCCTTCTCGCTGATAGACCCATTCGTAGGGGTACTGCATCCCAGGGCCTGACCTTACGTAAACTTTATTTGCTTTCAGGCTCGCGAACCGGGGCAACGGGAGATCGGTCGTCCGGAACTCAGGGGGAAGCTTGCCTTGCGCCAGGGCGGGCATGGCCATCAGCAGCAGAATCAGGAAAAACGTCAGAAAACGCATAGGGGCAAAACTGGACAGCAACAATGGTTTCG
>JBDHTS010000045.1:0-18980 GCA_039808845.1 Alphaproteobacteria bacterium
TCACCGAATTCGGCTCGCTGGAATCGCTGCTGGACCGCGTGGACGAGATCAAGCAGCCCAAGCGCCGCGAACTGCTGACGACCCATGCGGAGAACGCACGGATTTCAAAAAAACTGGCGACGCTCGACGCGCAGGTGAAGGTGCCGTTCGCGCTGGAGGATCTGAAAGCGCGCGATCCGGAGACGCCGCGCCTGTCGGCTTTCCTGCAGAAACATGGATTCAAGGCGCTGCTGAACCGCATCGGTCAGAACGTGCCCGTGAAACCGCAGGCCGTGGAATCGGCGCCGGAACGGACCGTCCGCCCTCTGCCCGATCTGATCCCGTCGATCCCGCATCCGTCCAAAAACGAATACACGCTGATCACGGACGAGGAAACGCTGAAGGCCTGGATCGCGCGCGCCTATGAAACCGGAATCGTGGCCGTCGATACGGAGACGACCGACCTGACAGCAGCAAAGGCCGCGCTGGTCGGCATCTCCTTAAGTCCCGAACTCGGCAAGGCCGCCTATATTCCTGTCGGCCATGTGCATGCGCCCGCCGATCTGTTCGCGAACAGTCCTCCCCCTCCTGCGCAGCGGGAGGGGGAGTTAGAGGGGGAGGGCGTTCTTCCTTCCAGCTCTAAAGACGTTCCTTCCCCCTCGATCCCCCCTTCCGCAGGCGGGCGGGGGGAGGATATAGTGGCGCGGCAGCTGCCGCTGCAGACCGTCATCGCCCTTCTCAAACCCGTGCTGGAAGATCCCGCTATCCTGAAAGTCGGGCATAACATCAAATACGACTGGCAGATGTTCAAAAAGCACGGCGTCGACGTCGCCCCCGTCGACGACACGATGCTGATGTCCTACGTCCTGCATGGCACGTCGCACGGGCACGGGATGGACGAGCTGGTCGGGCGGTATTGCGGCCATACCACCATCACCTTCGATGAGGTTGCGGGCAAGGGCAAGAACCAGGTCACATTCGACCGCGTCCCCATCGACAAGGCGCTGGCCTATGCTGGAGAGGACGCCGAATGCACGCTGCGCATGCATCATGCCTTCAAGCCGCGCCTCGCGCGGGAGCAGGTGGCGGCGGTGTACGAGGATATCGAACGCCCGGTCGTGCCGGTGCTGGCGCAGATGGAGCTGACGGGCGTGCGCATCGATTCCGCGGCGCTGAAAGAGATGAGCCGCGATTTCGGCGCGAAGATCGCGGAACTGGAAACGCGCATCCATGCGCTGGCGGGTCATCCGTTCAACATCGGCTCCCCGAAGCAGCTGGGCCAGGTGCTGTTCGGGGAGATGGGCGTGCCGGGCGGGCGGAAAACGAAAACCGGCGAGTGGTCCACGGCGGTGGACGTGCTGGAGGATCTGGGCGCGCAGGGGCATGAGATCGTCGACCGTGTGCTGGAGCATCGCCAGCTTTCCAAACTGAAATCCACCTATACCGATGCGCTGCAGACGCAAATAAATCCGGAGACGGGCCGCGTCCACACCTCGTTCCAGATGGCGGGCACCTCGACAGGCCGCCTGTCCTCCACCGACCCGAACCTGCAGAACATCCCGATCCGGACGGAGGAAGGCCGCCGCATCCGCACCGCCTTCGTGACCGAGCCGGGATGGCAGATTCTCTCCGTCGATTACAGTCAGGTCGAACTGCGCCTCGCCGCCGAAATGGCGGGGGTCGAGGCGTTGAAACAAGCTTTTCGCGACAAGGTCGACATCCATACGCTGACCGCCAGCCAGGTCTTCGACGTGCCGGTCGATCAGGTGACGCCCGACATCCGCCGCGCGGCCAAGGCGGTGAATTTCGGCATCATTTACGGCATTTCCGGCTGGGGCCTGTCGAAACAGCTGGGCATTTCCCAGGGCGATGCCAGCGCCTATATCCGCAAATATCTCGCGCGCTTTTCAGAGATTCAGGACTTCATGGAGGCCAAAAAGGCGGAGGCGCGTCGATACGGCTACGTCAAGACGCTTTACGGCCGCAAATGCTTCATCGCCAACATCAACAACAAGATGCAAGGGCCCCGCGCGGGCGCAGAGCGCCAGGCCATCAACGCGCCGCTGCAGGGCACGGCGGCGGATATCATGAAACTGGCCATGATCCGCATGCCGGGCGCGCTGGCGAAGGCGGGGCTTCAGGCGCGCATGCTGCTGCAGGTCCACGACGAACTGGTGTTCGAGGCGCCGGATGAGGAAATCGAACAGACGGCGGCGCTGGTCAAATCCGTGATGGAAAACGTGGCCGCACTTAGCGTCCCGCTGGAGGCGGAGGCGCGGTGGGGGCTTTCGTGGGCGGCGGCGCACTGACGACCCTCACCCAAACCGCTGAAAGAAGCGGTTTGGGTGAGGGGTCTGTAAACGCTCAACGCTTCAGATACTGCCCCGCCGCCGCAATCTGGCCAGTATCCTGACGCTGCAGCAGGACGGCGAAACCTTCCTGATCATTGCTCAAGGGAATCGTCAGTTTGAACGCCGTTCCTTTCAGCGCGTCCAGCGGCATCAGGCGCAGCGTGTCGGCGGCGTGGACATAGGTAAGCGCTTCGCCGCCGGATTCCGCAGGACCCTGCACCGGCTTGCGGAACGCCGCGACGACGAACATCCAGCCTTTCAGATCTTGTTTGGCCATGCTGTCCGGCAGTTGAAGTTCGAAAGCCTTATCTTCCAGCGGACGGATGCGGATCAGGTCGAGGTTCTGGTCTATTGCGGCGGCGATCAGCCGGTCCAGCCGGTCGGTATTGCGCACGGCAGTGTCGCGCATGCCGTTGATCACCAGCTGCGGCGTATAGGCGGGCCCGGCGCGCAGGCGGTCCATATACCAGGCCTGGCGCGCGATGCAGAAGGGCTGGGCCAGCGGATCCGCGCCGCGGAAATAATCGACATGGCAGGCGATGGCGATCACGCCCTGCCGCCCGGATAGTTCCGCCAGCATTTTATCGGCGCGGGGGCAGAAGGCGCAGGACCGCGCGGTAAAAAGCTCCAGAACCACGGGCCGCGACGGGTCGGCCAGAGATTCCGCCTGCACGGCGGCGACCGGCATGGCCGGCGGCGCGGGCTGGGCCAGGGCAGGGAATCGCGCAGCAAGCAGCAGCACGAGAGACAGGAAAAACGCTTTATACATGTGATATTGCCGGAGGAGACGCATCGTTGCTATGCTTGCAGGCCCGTGACATGAACGCAAGAGCATATAGGATTCCGGAATGACTTCTCCAGCCGCGCGCGACTTTCCCGTCTCGTGGGACGAACTGCACCGCAACGGCAAGGCGCTGGCCTGGCGATTGCTGGACAAGGGGCCGTGGACCGGCATCATCGGTATCACGCGCGGGGGCCTGGTGCCTGCCTGCATCGTGGCGCGGGAACTGGGTGTGCGGATGATCGACACGCTCTGCATCTCCAGCTACGACCACCAGAGCCAGCGGGACGCGCGCGTTTTAAAGAAGCCGGACCAGGCCGGGGACGGCGCGGGCTGGCTGGTCATGGACGATCTGGCCGATACAGGAAAGACCTTCCGCCTCGCCCGCACGCTGCTGCCGAAGGCGCATTACGCCTGCCTCTACGCGAAACCCCTGGGCGCGCCCACCTGCGACACCTTCGTGACGGAAGTCAGCCAGGACACGTGGATCCATTTCCCCTGGGACCTGGAGGCGCAGTACGCGAAGCCGATCGCGGACGGCGCGGACTAGTTCGGCCGGGGTGACAGTTGTTCGGGCGAAGGCGCGGGAAAGCCAGCCTGCGGGGTATTTTCGCGCACAATGGCCGGGCCATTTCTGATCCGGTCTTCGGGCACATGGAAGGTGTTAGGAAAGTAACGTTCGGCGGCATCGACAAAACGTTCCACAAAGGCTTTCTGGACAGGATTCTCATCGAAATCGCCGCGCAAAAGCTGCCGCCGCGCGTATTCGTAAAGGACTTCCGGATGATTTCTGGCAATTGTGCGGCCGTCGGTTATTGTAATGCGGCCGTCGGTTATATGGATAGCATCCATATATCTATCCATTTCTTCCCGGAATTCCGCCGGGACAGGGTATCGCCGCAAAAGAGCCTCGACTTGCGCGGGATCGGCGTGTTCATCATATGCAATTTTACTCAGATGTCCCTTTTCCTCGGCAGTAATGCCGATTTGCTGCAGCTGGTCATCCTTCATAAGGAGGAGGGCTTGCAGTTGTGTACACGCATTTGCGGCATCCTGGCCGATTTCGGCAAAAACGCTGTCGCAGGCCTTCCACATTTTAACGTCCACGTCGGCAAAATCATCCGGTGAAAGGGAAGAGATAATATTTTCCTCGCCTGGCATGGGAATGAGCACGGACGCGCTGTGTTCGAAATCAAGACTTGTCATCGCAATAACGGAACGGATGGCACGCAAAGCGTGAGGTACGTCCTGATCGGTGACAACGCCCTGATCGTAAGCCTGAAAGTATTTTTCAAAAGAATGCTGGTCTGCAAGATATTCGCCTTTGTCCGACAAGCGATCTTCAGGGTTCGCGCAGTGGCCGCTTTCATGAAACAGGGTTATCGCTCTCCAATCCTCTGCTGTTCCGGGAATTCTTGATTTATCGGCATCAGAAATCTTGTCTCCCAATAGTTCAGCCAATACTTCAAGAAGCATGCCGCCTGGAAGGGAGCGCGTATCCGGGATGACCACACAGGATTGTCCAGTCCCATTTTCTTTAGGGATAGTAAGGGCCAGCGGATAAGAGGCAGCTGCTGCGCCTTCCATATCTTTAAAAAAACTTATGCCAGGGCGCCTTATAATGCCCGCGCCGAGATAAAGTTCATTCAGTACAACCTGCTGACGCAGCCAATCCATAAAATTGGAATACCTGACATCGGCGGCGCCTAAAATCAAATCCGGGGTCTGACCGCTTCGTTCTATATCGCTTTGTTCTATATAATCGACTAGACGCTGGCCCAGTTGACTGGCTGTTTCTTCGGAAACGATCATGCCGTGTCCTGCCCTGTCCTAAACAATTAAGTATAACGGAAGAGATTGTAATATGAAAATGTTATTTGTATAAGGTTCGGCTGGATTAAAACCTTGATTTCCCGCTTTTTTCCCTCTATAAAACCGCATTCCTTAAAGGAAAACGGCGGTCTGGCCTTGTATCGGCATGCCTCGATCGCCTTGATATGAAACCCTTTTTTAAAGGAGATGGAAATGCCGAAGATGAAGACCAAAAGCGGGGCCAAGAAGCGATTCAAGGTCACCGCGTCGGGCAAGATCAAGTTCAAGCCCGCCAAGATGCGCCACATGCAGTCGCGCAAGCCCAAATCGATGAAACGCAAGGCCCGCAAGACGCAGGTGATGAACGACATGGACACGGAAGTGATCCTCGTCAATTTCCTGCCCTATAGCCTGGGCAGGCGCAAGCGCGCTATGAAACGCGCCGCGCAGCAGGCCACCGCCAGCAAGGAAGGTGCATAATGTCCCGTGTGAAGGGCGGACCCCGCGAGCGCAAGCGTCACGCGAAAGTCCTGAAACTTGCGAAAGGCTTCAACGGCCGCCGTAAGAATACGTTCCGTATCGGTAATCAGGCAGTCGAAAAATCGCTGCAATACGCCTATCGCGACCGCCGCAACAAGAAGCGCGACTTCCGCAAGCTGTGGATCCAGCGCATCAACGCCGGCGCGCGCCTGAACGGCCTGACCTATTCCCAGCTGATGCACGGCCTCAAACTGGCCGGGATCGAACTGGACCGCAAGATCCTGTCCGACATCGCCATCCATTCCGAAGCCGACTTCGCCGTCCTGGCGAAACAGGCCGCGGACGCCTTGGCGAAGGATAAAAAAGCGGCTTAGAGCCCGCGCGCAGCGCAGTAAAATTTTTAACACGAAGCACACGAAAGAGAACACGAAGCGCGCAAAGGCTTCGTGTTCTTTTTTTACCTTCTCTTTCTTCGTGTTAAAAATTTTACTGCGCTGCGCGCGGCAGAAGATTCTGTTGGCGTTCCGGGCTCCGAAACGCTAAGACTTGAAGCGCACAAGGGCTTGAAAGACATGGCGGATATGACGACGACAATCGCGCAGCTGAAAGACGAACTGACCGGGATGATCGCGGCGGCCAACGACCTTGGTGCGCTGGAGGAGGCGCGCGTGGCCGCGCTCGGCAAGAAGGGGCGGATCACCGACCTGATGAAGACGCTGGGCGGCCTGGACCCGGAAGCGCGGAAAGCCACAGGCGCCGCGCTGAACGTGCTGAAGGACGAGATCGCTGGGTTGATCGAAAAACAGGAAGCGGCGCTGAAGAAACAGGCGCTGGACGCGCGCCTCGCCTCCGAGCGCGCCGACATCACCCTCTCCATCCGCCCGGAGCGCAAAGGCCATATCCACCCGATCAGCCAGACGATGGAGGAACTGGTCACCATTTTCGCCGATATGGGATTCGTGGTGGCGGAAGGGCCGGATATCGAGGACGACTGGCACAATTTCACCGCGCTGAACTTCCCGCCCGGCCACCCGGCGCGGGAGATGCACGACACGTTCTATTTGCCCGACGATCCCGATGAAAAGGGCGAGGCCGCGAAGAAGCTGCTCCGCACCCATACGTCGACGGTGCAGATCCGTTACATGACCGAACACAAGCCGCCGATCCGCATCGTCACGATGGGCCGCACCTATCGCTCCGATTACGACATGACGCACACGCCGATGTTCCATCAGTGCGAAGGTCTGGTCATCGACCGCAACATCCATATGGGCCATCTGAAGGGCTGCCTGATGGATTTCGCGCGCGCGTATTTCGGGATCGACGACCTGCCCGTCCGCCTGCGCCCCAGCTTTTTCCCGTTCACGGAGCCGAGCGCGGAGATGGATATCGGCTGTTCCCGCAAGGACGGCGGGTTGAAGATCGGCGCGGGTGACGACTGGCTGGAGATCCTCGGCTGCGGCATGGTGCATCCGAATGTGCTGAAAAACTGCGGCCTCGATCCCGATGAATATCAGGGCTTCGCCTTCGGCATGGGGATCGAGCGCATCACCATGCTGAAATACGGCATCCCCGATCTGCGCACCTTCTTCGAAAGCGACGTCCGCTGGCTGCGCCATTACGGTTTCGACCCGCTGGACCGCCCGAACCGCGCGACGCAGTCGTAACGGCTTGCCGCCTTTCGCCGGATTTTGTATAAACGTCTGACTTAAGCGCAAAGGGCCTGTAGCTCAGTTGGGAGAGCGCGTCGTTCGCAATGACGAGGTCGTCGGTTCGATCCCGATCAGGTCCACCAAAATTCAACCTACCATCATTTCACAAATGTCCATATACGATCATAAATCTATTAGTTTAATGGGATTTCTACGCAAATAGATAGAATGATAATGCGATTACGTTATCGCAGTTGTGCATGTGATGCAGCATATCAGAAATAAAAATTTATAACCGAGTTACAATTGTAAATATTAATCGAAATCGAACTTGTTTTGTCGCCCTCTTTCAAGGCTCTGTTGCATTCGTAAATCATTTAAAGGGAATCGAATTCCTTTAATACGCAGTTCAATATCATATCGGTCCGCCACGTCTTCAAGAGCTTTCATTTGCGGTTCTGTAAGGCCCCATAAGCCAACAGTTCGCAACGTTTTGAACATATCGTTCACCCAATCTCGATCATTCGTACTCAGATCGAGTCTTTGTAGAGCTCTAAGCTGGGTTGCGACAACATACAGATTTCGTGCATGAAAAAGATCTGGCCTGGGAAGTGCTAGCTTCGTGCCTCGTTCAACATAACGGCTGATTTTTTTAACAAGGTCACCCATAATCAACTGACCCCTACTAACCATGGGGACAAAATCTTCGAGACCGTCTTGTTTAAGGTCTATTCCAAAGTTTGGTAGCAATATGCGACGTATTATTACGTTTTCTGCTGCTTCTAAGTTCTCAGACAATCCATAATTTTGTGCCTTTCGGCCAAATTCTGGAGCTATGCTTAAAGTCCCACGTTTGCTATCATGGAAACCGATTCCAATAATGGGGAAATCTTTTTCTTTTAAAGATGTAAGATTTTTATAACAGGAACGACCTGCAACCGTATTGTATCCGTTTTCAACATCATAGAAATGAATACCAATTCCATATTTTAGACGAGTTTTTCGGCCCGATATGCAGCACTGACAATATGCATGTTCTGAAGGCCCAATCCAAATCAGGCCATCAAAATTTTTTGTTTTTCTAAGGTTATGGAATAGCATTTTCGACTAATATGGCAATGCGTAGATTAAGGCAAGCAATAATTCATTTGGAAGAAAGTTGATTGTAGGCTTAGCTACTTTAACCCCCAATTTTTCATTATGTTCCACGTATCATTAAAAAAGCCCGCAATGAGCGGGCTTTTTAATTGTTCAGGAAATTTATTACTCCGCGTCTTCCTGGCTTGCTTCGTAGTTTACGTCGTTCTCAGCTATTTCGGTCAGGGCGACGTCGGTTTCTTTTTCTTCGTCGAGGGTCTCCTGCAGCAGGTCGGCGCATTCGTCTTCGCCGAGCGTGCGGGCCAGTTGCACCAGGCCGCCATAGGTGGCGATTTCATAGTGCTCGACCTTTTGCGCGGCCATGATCAGGCCGACGTCGCGGGTGGCTGTGCCTTCCTCGGTGTCGGAGATGATCTCTTCGCCTTCCTTGATCAGGCCGGCCATCGCTTCGCATTTCTTGCCTTCGGCTTTTTCGTCCAGCAGGCCGAACACTTCGTCCAGGCGTTTGACCTGGCCTTCGGTGACGGTGATGTGCTCCTGGAACGCGTCCTGCAGTTCTTCGGTCGTCGCCGCTTTTTTCATTTTCGGCAGCGCCTTCAGGATGGCGTTTTCAGCCCAGTAGATATCTTTCAGGCAATCGATGAAGAATTCGCGCAGCATGCTGTCGCCGGCTTCTTCGCGGTCTTCGTTCAGAGTTTGTTTTTTCGCGGCGGATGTCTTGGTCATCGTACATTTCCTTTAAGGATGTTGTTCACGGGCGCCTCTCCAATGAACGAGACGGCGTTTTGTTCCGCGGCGCTTTTTCAACACAATCATTCGTCATCCCGGCGCAAGCCGGGACCCATACGCAGGTGATATATGCGGTGACGGCGCAGAATGGTTGCCGTCAGGGAAAATGGCACGATCGCATGGGTCCCGGCTTGCGCCGGGATGACAGGCATATTTAGAGTCATTCCGCCGCGTCCTGCGCCGGCGCTTCCTCTTTCAGGAAACCGCCGCTCTGCATCCGCCACAATCGCGCATAATGGCCGCCCTGGATGCGGATCAGGTCTTCATGCGTGCCGTCCTCCACGATCTTCCCGGCCTCCATCACCAGGATGCGGTCCATCTGGCGCAGGGTCGAGAGGCGGTGCGCGATGGCGATGACCGTGCGGCCTTCCATGATGCCCTCCAGCGCTTCCTGGATCGCGTGCTCGCTCTCGCTGTCGAGCGCGGAGGTCGCTTCGTCCAGCAGCAGGACCGGCGCGTCCTTCAGGATGGCGCGGGCGATGCCGATGCGCTGCTTCTGCCCGCCCGAAAGCTTCACGCCGCGCTCGCCCACATGCGCGTCATAGCCGCGGCGGTCCTTGTTGTCGGCCAGCGTCTCGATGAAGCCGTGCGCGTTGGCGCGCTTCGCCGCGGCGATCACGTCCTCCATGCTCGCCTCCGGATGGCCGTAGCGGATGTTGTCCAGCACCGACCGGTGGAACAGGTAGCTGTCCTGCGTCACCACCGTGATGTGCCGGCGCAGGGAATCCTGCGTGACCTCCGCGATGTCGTGCCCGCCGAGGCGGATCTCGCCATGCTCAAGGTCGTAGGCGCGGACCAGCAGGCTCGTCACCGTGGACTTGCCCGCGCCGCTGCGGCCCACCAGGCCAACCTTCTGACCGGCGGGGATGGTCAGGGTGAACCCTTCCAGCACGCGCCGGTCCGACGGGTCGACATGGCCGTAATTGAACGACACGTCGATGAAGCGGATATCCGCCTCGCCCGGCTTCAGGCTCAGGTCGCGCGCGCCTTTCCTGTCCGTCACCGCGTGCGGGCGGGACAGCGTCTCCATGATCTCCTGCACGTTGCCCAGGTTTTCGAACACCGCCGCCACCTCGAACATGATCCAGCCGGACTGGAACGTCGCCTGCAGCGCCATGGGCAAGGCCATCGCCATCGCGGCTACGCCCGTCTGGCCTTGAGTCTGGATCAGCCAGAAGCCGACGCCCGCCGTGGCAATAAGCAGCAACGTGTTGAGCAGGTCGATCACCAGGCTCATCCGCCAGATCGTGCCCGTCGTCGCGCGGAAGGTGCGGCTGTGGGTGCGCAGCAGGCCGATCACCCGCGCGTCCTCATGCGCCGTCTGCGCGAAATACTTGGTGGGCAGGAAGTTGGTCAGGCTGTCCACCACCTGGCCGGTCAGCGTGCTCATGCTGTCGGCGTGCAGCTTCGACCGCTTCTGCACGCGCGGCACGAAGTAGAACAGCGTGAGGGCGTAGCCGATCAGCCACAGGGCCAGCGGCAGCGCGAGCCGGAGATCGACATGCGCCATCAGCATCAGGTTGCTGAACGTGAAGATCGCGGCGAACCAGACCGAGCCGACCACGGATTTCACCGCGTCGCGCAGCGAAGGGGCCTGCAGCATCTTGTTGGCGATGCGGCCCGCGAAATCGTTCTGGAAGAAGGCGAGCGACTGCCGCGCCGTGTACCAGTAGAGCTGGCGCCGGACGAGGTTGCCGAAATGCGGCGTGTAGACCAGGTCGTACAACGCGTGCGTCAGGCCGCCGCTCGCCTGCCGCAGGACCAGCAGGGCGACGCCCGCCCACAGCGCCGCGCCGGTGTAGTCGGCATGCTTGACCAGCTGCCCGACATACCAGAACATCAGGCTGACGCCCGACGCGATCACCAGCTCCATGACCAGCAGCGCGATCAGCAGCCCCTTGATCTGACGCAGGAAGAACCAGATGAACGGCCACAGCCGGTTGGGCAGCGCCTCCAGCCCCTCCGGCGGCAGGCGGTCGATCTCGAAATGGAACAGTTTCGCGGCTTTCGCCCGTAATGCGGTAAACATCGTCTCGTCTTTCATTCTTTGAAAGGCGGACATATCGTTTTCGGGAGGAAAGGATCTGCCAGCCTTGATTAAAAGGGCTGGCAAGAGGGGTTCTAGGAACGTCCGGTTGACAGCCTGGAATGGGAATTTTCGGCGCCGCTATTCACATGGCCCGCAGACAGGGAACGTGACATGCCGGCGCGCCCCGCGGGCGCTGCCGCGGCGGTCGATGCGTATTTCTGCGCAATGCTTGTCATCGTCACCTCTTGGAAGGTTCACTGAAACGTATTTCGCGGATCGGCGCAAGCTTTTTTGTCATGCGGAAAAATCGCCTTTTCTCGCCGAACCAGCTAGCCGTCATCCTCCGCGCAGGCGGAGGATCCATAATCGGGATGCCGGCTTTTTGAGGGCAATGACAGGAATACCGATTATGGATCCCCTGCATATGCAGGGGATGACGGGATGCGCGGGCACCAGCAGAAGGCTTTTAATGCACGCTTTTCAGGATATCCTGCAGAGTCAGGGCGGGCGTTTGCCTGCCGTCCTTTTCCGCCGGTTTTTGCGCGGCGAGGGCTTTCAGGGATTCTTCGCCCGAGGCGTAATGAATGCGGTCGTTGACCCACATAACGGCATCTCCGTCGGTTATGGTGCAGTCAGTGTACGCGCAGCATTTTTACTTAACGTCTCCCGTTTATAACGCGAATACGGCGAAAGCGAAAGAACAATCCGGGCTTGGCCGTTTCTGGTTTCGATTGTACTCTGGCGCGCATGGACACATCGTTATCCCCACAGGCGGAAACCTACCGCCCCCGCATGGCATTGATCGCCGGGGCGGCGTCCCTGGCGACAGTTGCCGCCCTGATCCTCATCAAGGCGTTCGCGTACTGGCAGAGCGGGTCGTCGAGCGTGCTCGCTTCCCTGATGGACTCGCTGGCCGATGCGACAGCCTCGGCGATGAGCCTGCTGGCCATCCACCTGTCGCTCAAGCCCGCCGACAAGAACCACCGCTCCGGCCACGGCAAGATCGAGGGCATCGCCGCTCTGGTTCAGGCGATGCTGATCCTCGGCGGCGGGATCGGGCTGCTGCTGGAGGCCGTGGACCGTTTCCTGAATCCGCAGGCCGTGGCGTTTTTCGGCCTGGCCATCGGCATCATGGCGGTGTCCATCGTCCTGTCCGTCCTTCTGGTCGCCGTGCAGCGGCGCGTGCTGAAACAGGCGCCGTCCCTGGCCGTCGAGGCGGACCAGGCGCATTATTCAATGGACGTCATCGTCAATGCGGGCGTCATCGCGGTCCTGCTGCTGCTCCGATTCGGCGCGCCAGTCTGGCTGGACCCGGCCTTCGCGCTGCTCGTCGCCGCCTATCTCGGCCTGACCGCGAAAAGAATAGGCAAGAAAGGCGTGGACATGCTGCTGGACCGTGAGCTGCCGAAGGACAGGCGCCAGCATATCCTGAGCGTCATCCGCGCGCAGGACGGCGTGATGGGCGTGCACGACCTGCGCACCAGCCAGTCCGGCATGCGGATCTTCATCTCCTTCGACATCGAGGCCGATCCCCAGCTGTCGCTGCTCGCGGCGCACGAGATCGCACGGAAGACGGAACAGGCCTTGCTGGAACAATTCCCCAACGCGGACATCATGATCCATGTCGATCCGCACGGCGACACGGACGACAGCCGCCACCATATCGCGGAGACGAACCATTGAAAGTTAAGGGAAATTGCCTGAGGCCGCGCAGCGCAGTTTGTTTTTTACCACGAAGCGCACGAAGAACACGCAGGGCGCCGTACTCTTCATGTTCTTCGTGCGCTTCGTGGTAAATGTTTTTTTAAATGCCTGCGGCGCCGTTTTTCGCAGGCCATGGCAAGGATAAATTGATGCGGACCGCTTACCTGACCATCGACGACTCGCCGACCGGCGACACGGACCGGCTGACCGATTTCCTGGCCGGACGCGGCATTCCCGCCGTGCTGTTCTGCATCGGCTCGTCCTATTCCGACCTGGAGATTCCCTGTTCGGGCATGGATGAAGACCCAGGGCCCATTGAGCGCGCGATCGGCAAGGGCTTCGTCATCGGCAACCACCTGCACACGCATCGCCGCTCCAGCGCGATTCCTTACGAAGAGGTGGTGCGCGAGATCGAAAGCACGGAACGCCTGATCGACGGCCTGTATAAAAAGGCGGGCAGGGCGCGTCCGGCGAAGCTGCTGCGCTTTCCGCATATCGACCGGGGCGCCGGGGGCTGGATCGTCGATTACGACGCGGCGGGGGCGTGCGGCCCGGCGCTGAAAAGCCTGTTCGCCGACGGGCTGAACATCACCCTGGCCCCGCCGTCGCCGGAACAGATGGAGAAGAAGGCGCGGATCCAGGACTATCTGAAGCGCGAAGGTTTCACGTCGGACGTCTATCCCGGCATCACGCATCCCTGGTATACCGGCACGGAAATGGCGGCGGCGCGGGATTCGCTCTACACCTTTTCCACCTCCGACTGGATGCTGAACCCGGATTTTGCGGCCCACGCGCATCAATGGCCCTATCGCACGCTGGATGCCCTGAAGGGCAAAATCGACGCCGACCCCTGGCTCAACAGCCCCGACGGCAGCGCCAACATCGTTCTGGCCCACGACCATAACCGCCTGTTCGACGTGACGACGGCCCTGGTCGCCCATATCCAGGCCCGGGGCGCGGCCTTCGCCCCCGTTGCCGTGTGAAACGCTTGCTTTCCCGCCCCGATCTGGTAAACAATGGCCCCACGCGGGTGTAGTTCAATGGTAGAATTCCAGCCTTCCAAGCTGGCCGTGCGGGTTCGATTCCCGTCACCCGCTCCAGCGATTTCAATTGCATGGGATGATGGGTCTTCTTTCTCCGGCTGCAAGCGGGATTGTCGCTTATACAAAAAGATAAGCGACAAACGCGAAAAAGAAGCCTGTCGCATACATCGCCAGCGAAAAATAATAAATTCCCGCCGAAATTCTGCGTAAACGCAAACAGGTTCTAGCTTGTGCCGGATCGGCTGGACATGGCGCATTGCGCGTCATATGACGCATCCCCCCTGATATAATCAACAGCAAGCCCGCAAGAATGAACAAGGGCACTTTATGCTCCGATAGCCATACCAGTTGCGGCACAGCGCTGACCAATCCTGCCAGCACCGCGCCCGCCCCGATGGAAACCATCAGGGCGGGCAAGGCGCAGCAAATGAGGGTGCTGGCTGACCCGAACAGCGTCAGGGCCGGCAGTATGCTATTGTGCAGGCGCATTGCCTTCTCCCCTTTTAATATCCGTCACTGTATAACCAGCATCCTCGATTAACTTTGTAATCAAGGCATCGTCGATGTTCTGTCCTTCCCTGGTCGTTATCGTCACGAGCTTTGTTTCAAGATCGACCTGGACGGTATCGACCGCAGGCTGCGCCTTGAATGTCTTTTCAATGCTGGTGGCGCAGAACGCGCAAACCAGCCCGTTGACGGACGCCTTGATGGTTTCGGCATAGGCTGTTCCGGTCAGAGCGGCGAGAACAGCGAGAGTCAGAATAATATTACGCATGAGTTTTCTCCTTTAGAATTGAAGTTGCCAGTTGAACATGAGGCGGCTGTTGCTGCTATATCCGGCTTCCACGAGTGTCGTCTTGTAGAAGAACCGGACCAGCGGCGTGACCACGAAGGCGTCGTCTTTCGTAGGATGATGATCGACCTGCACCATCAGCCAGGTATTGAGGTCGTCATAGTTTGCGAGATAAGGCGCAAAGCCAACGCGTCCGCGCTGCCAGAAGGATTTATCTATATTGCCCGCGTACATGACGCGCGGTTCGTATGAGATAAATATCCGGCGCGTTTCATAGTCGGCGAGAAATCCCGTCCATGCGGAAAATTCGTTGCCGCTTCCCTCATGAGAAACGCCAATGCCCGTCATGTTGAAGATATTTCCCTGGCCGTCCGACAGGTTCCAGCGCTTGATCAGAACGTTGATCTGCGGGCCGACAGTAGTGAAATCGCCGCCGCCGGATTCCTTCTTGGCGTACAGGGCAACGGCATATTGAGGCGTTACCGTGTAATCAAGCGACAAGGTATGGCCTGTTTCGTCGTTTTCCTGCATGGCCATCACCCCGCCCGGATAGGACAGAGGCTTGGCCTGTGCCGGGAGAGCGAATGATAGGAATAGTAATGCTGTAACAAGATATAATAGTTTCATAAGTTTCCCCATGGACGGAGTTGCGCCAAAGACGAAGAGCGCCGGGAAACCTAAATCCGCAGACGTTGCGTGGTCAGGAGGAGAGAGGGCTGGGTTTGTGAGAAAACAGGCCAGTCAGGCGGCGGGCCGCGAATAGTTCTGGTGCTGGCTGGTGTGCAGTTGAAAGCCGTAATGACGGGCACTGTCATGGCAAGGATGGTTTTGCCGCTTATATCCGGCGCTTTCAGGATCGTATGATCGACGCCGGACAGATCGTTCTTCATGCAATCCTTGAAGAAAACATGGCCTCCATCGTCGGGAGTCCTGGGAAGCTTGATCTTATCCGCGCCGTGACAATCTGCCATGCCTTGCATCGGCTGGGCTGCGTGCGCCTTGCCCGCATTCATGAAGGGGCCGCATGCCACCCCCGGCATGAGTATCAAAAACATCAGGAAATAGGTAAAAATCTTCTTCATTACAGTGACATGATACCACATTTTGGCGAGGAAAGCCTATATCTGGGATATGTTTGCGCTTTCAAGAATTAATCATTCCATAAATATTCTTCCAAAGTCCGGAACGATTAATCGATTAAATGAGCGCACGGAACCATTTTCCTTCTGAGCGTTTGGCAAGGCGTTCATGCACAGGAGGGGGAGAACCATCATGCCGAACGCGCAAATGCAGGATTGCATCGACAATTGCCTGGCCTGCCGCGAAATCTGCGAGCGGACGCTGTACCAGCATTGTCTGAAAATAGGAAACGGCCATACCGAGCCGGATCATGTCCGGCTGATGGCCGACTGCATCGCCATCTGCGACACGGCGGCGGGGTTCATGATCCGGGGGTCGGATCTGCACGGGGCCGTCTGCGCCGCCTGCGCGGAAATCTGCGAGGCCTGTGCCGTATCCTGCGGCGCGCTGGAGGGGCGGCCGATGCAGGAATGCGCCCAGGCCTGCCGCGCCTGCGCGGAATCCTGCCGTTCCATGGGCGCGGGGTTCATGGGCCAGGGCAAAACGTCCGGTCGGGGCGCCCAGGCCTTTATGTAAGGCCGGGATCAAGCGCCGGACGCTGAATTTTCGTAATATTAATTGCTTTTGTGCGGCGCAGCGGCTAGTCTCCGTGCGCGATGCCCGATAACATTACATACGATGCCGCCACGCTGACCTATACGGTCCGGCCCGGCGCGGCCACGGCGGACATCAGGTCCGTCATCAAGGCGGCGCCCCTGGGCGCGACGATCCTGTTCGCGGCGGGGGAGCATCATTTCACCCAGCGCGTGGACGTCAACCGGGGCGACATCACCCTCCGGGGTGAAAGCCGCGACCTGACGACCATCGTGATCGATTACAGTTCCGATACGGAAGGGATCAAGATCAACGGCGGCGGCATCCCGTGGAAGGGCACTTTGCCCGAAACCATCACCGCCGGATCGCACACGCTCGTCCTGCCCGCCGGGCATAAAATCGCCGCGGGCGATTACGTCGAACTGCAGCAGCCGAACGACGACTCGCTCATGGCGTACGGGCCGTATCAGAATGTGATGTATGATCCTGAGTGGAATACCAGCCCCTTGCGCGAAAGTATTGCAAGAGTGATTTCAGTCTCCGGCAACGTCGCGACGCTGGAGCATGAGATCGCGTTCGACATGGCGGGTGGAACCGCCACCGTCGCGAAACTCAACATGCTTAAGAACGTCACCGTCTCGGATCTGACGATCACCTATCCGGACTCGCTCGGCGAACCGGACGACGATTACATCTATAATGCCCTGCCGGGCCGGACGAAGGATGTGGCCCTGATGGCCATCGGTACGGTTGGTCTCGATATTCACAATGTGGCCGTTCTGGACGCCACCTCGTCCTCCACCATCATCCGCCGCTCCATCGAACCGACGGTCGACAACTACCTGGCCGACGGCGCGTTCAACAAGGGCGGCAGCAAGAACGGCTACGCCCTCACCATCGAGGAAGTGTTCTACGGCCACTTCACCAATCTCGACCTGCTGAACACGCGCCATTCCTTCCTGTTCGGCGGCTGGAACGCGGAGGCGTTCAATACTGTGCATATCCGTACCGCGAACCGCGACGTCAACTATCACGGCGGGCCGGACCATTCGAACACGGTGATCGTGGACGACCTGGTCTATCGCGACGGCAGCAAATCCTGGGTCCTGGTCGGCGGCGGCGGGGCGGACCTGCCCTATACCGACATCTCGAAGAACGTGAATCTGTTCGTTCACGCGGTCGGCGGCATCCGCGACGACATCATCTTCGGCGTCGATACCGGGGCGGATCTCGACGGCGGCATCGGCAACGACATGCTGATCGGTGGCGCGGGGAACGACATCCTGACCGGCAACAAGGGCAACGACAAGATCACCGGCGGCGCGGGCGCGGACACCTTCGTCATCCGACCGGGCGACGGCTATGTCGAGATTCTGGATTTCAATCCGGCGGAGGGCGACCGCCTGCTGCTGGAAGGCTTCGGCTATTATAATGCCTTCGGGGACCTGAAATTCAAGACGCAGGACTCCACGGACACCAAGCTGTCGCTCTACGGCCCGGCCTCGATCCTGCTGCGCGATATCCTGCCCGGCCAGATCGCGTCGGCGAATGTCGTGATCGACCACGATCTGCATGGCCTCCCGGCGGGCCAGGTGTTCCTGGGCACGAAAAACGACGATACGCTGAACGGCGGCGACGGCTATGACGATCTGCGCGGCGGCACGGGCAACGATCACCTGAACGGCGGCGGCGGCAACGATTATATCGAGGCCGACGAGGGCGACGATGTCCTGCACGGCGACGCGGGCGACGACGAACTGCGCGGCGAATACGGCGACGACACACTTTATGGCGATGACGGCATCGACGTGCTGAGCGGCTCGCGCGGGCATGACACGCTCTATGGCGGCGAAGGCAACGACAACATCAGCGGTGGCGACGACGCGGACATTCTCCATGGCGACGGCGGCAGCGATTATATGTATGGCGATGGTGGCGACGACGTCATTTATGGCGAGTCCGGCGAAAACCGCATGTGGGGCGGCGACGGAAATGACACAATCCACGGCGCCGAAGGCAATGACGGGCTGTGGGGCGATAACGGCAACGACACGCTTTACGCCTATGACGGCGCGGATTCTCTTTACGCCGGCGCCGGCGACGATCTGATCTTCGGCGGCGCCGGCGTGGACAAGATCACGGGCGGCGCGGGCTTCGACGATATCACGACGGGCGAGGGCAGCGACCGCCTGATGCTGGATGCCCTGCCGGACGTGGCCGACATCGTGCGCGATTTCGACGCGCTGGGCGACTCAGGCCTCGACATCGCCCCCGACCGCATCGACATGGCCCCCCTGTTCGATAACGTGCTGGGCCTGCACGGCCTGACCCTGCAGCAGGCGCTGGACAATCTCTATATCGTCCTGGGCCAGGACGGCGCGAACATGACCGTCGCCGTCGATCCGGACGGCGCGGCGGGGGCGGCTGCCCCTCTCGCCGCCTTCATCCTGCAAAACGTCTCCCTGGACGATTTCACCCCGGTGCAGTCATTGCTGGTATGATTTTTCCGGCCCTTGCGTCCGCGTCGGTTCGCCATAGTTAAATGACTGATGCAAAATCCCATTGACACGACGGCATAACTTTCTTAAATGGGCTGGATTTCGCAGGGACACGGCTCTATAGTGCGTGGCCCGGGTGCCGGATGAAAAGATTTCAAACCTGTAAGGACTGGAAACGATGAGCAAGGAAAAATTCGAGCGGACGAAGCCGCACTGCAATATTGGAACGATCGGCCACGTGGACCACGGGAAGACGACGCTGACGGCTGCGATTACGAAGTATTTCTCGAAGGAATT
>JBDHTS010000046.1:0-18912 GCA_039808845.1 Alphaproteobacteria bacterium
ATCGCCCGCTGGCTTTACCTCTGCTGCTTCATGGTTTTCATGATGGCGGTGATCGGGGCGATCACGCGGCTGACCGAATCCGGGCTGTCGATCACGGAGTGGAAGCCGGTCGCGGGCGCGCTGCCGCCGCTGAACGAGGCCGCGTGGCAACACCAGTTTGCGCTGTACAAGCAGTCGCCGGAGTTCGCGGCGAAGCATTTCTGGATGGAGCTGGGCGATTTCAAGAAGATCTTTTTCTGGGAATGGCTGCACCGGCTGTGGGGGCGGACGATCGGCATCGTCTATGCCCTGCCCCTGCTCTGGTTCTGGGCGCGGCGGCAGATTCCAAAGGGATATGGATGGAAGCTGGCGGGGCTGCTGGCCCTCGGCGGGCTGCAGGGGTTCGTCGGCTGGTTCATGGTGAAGAGCGGCCTGTCCGACCGGCCGGATGTCAGCCATTTCCGGCTGGCGCTGCATCTGGGGCTGGCGCTGTTCATTTATGGGTGCACGCTGTGGATTGCGCTCGGCCTTACTTCCCCCCCCCCCCCCCGGGGGGGGGTTGGGGTGAGGGGAAGGGGCGGAGCGCTTCAGATCCGGCTTTATGCGCAGCGGGACAACCCCTCACCCTAACCCTCTCCCCGGGGGGGAGAGGGGATGTTGTTTGGGGGTGGGGCGCGTTACTCCTGCTCTCCATCACCATCGTCTGGGGGGCGTTCGTGGCGGGGCTGGACGCGGGGATGATCTACAACACCTTTCCGAAGATGAACGCAGGCTGGACGCCGGAGGAGCCGTTCGCCGCGACGGCGCCGCTCGCCACCCCGGCCTGGGTGCAGTTCACGCACCGCTGGCTGGCCGTCACGACGGGTATTGTGATCCTGACCTTCGCCGCCCGCGCGCGCAGCAAGGCTCTGGCCGGAATGGTGCTGCTGCAGATTTCCCTGGGGATCGCGACATTGCTCAGCCAGGTGTCCCTGCCCCTGGCCGCCGCGCATCAGGCGGGGGCGATCGTGCTGCTGAGCTTACTATTGGTGACTATAAAAACGACCGGCATAGCCAAGGCTATTGGAAAACTATCTTAAGCTGTAAGATCTCCAAATTTTGTGCCAGCTTTTCTAATAGCTTTATTTGTAGCCACTTCTTCTGCCAACTTCATCAAACCATGTGTCACTAGGCGCACAGGTCCGGCCCACGGTTCAGGCTTATCCAGCAGTTTGTCGCTGAGCGTTACGCGCACGCCAAATTTTTCATCAATGCCTTGCATCTCAAGCATTGCCGCTTTGGCGAGGTTATATGCTTTGCCATCCACTTCATTGCCTTTATAAAAATGAAGCACTACCGGTTCGCCCGGGTGTTTTTTTGCATGCGCTTTAACGGCATCAATTATCGCCAGCTTCATCTGGTCTTTACTGATCGTTCTGTCCGCACCCAGCCTGTTGCCCGGTGTCTGAGGCAGGATGGAAATATACATCCCGCTTGATGTGCGAATATGATGGATATCGTACCACCAGTTCGTAAGGCCGGCTTGATTGAATACGGTCGACAGCTTCCTTTTTGGCCAATGCCCGATCGATTCGAGCTTGGTCATTAATCTATCCAGCGATTCTGCGATGCCCAAAACCCAGTATCCTCTGCTTCAAATGATATCTGCATCCTAACACGGGGCTGAACAGCCTTGCAATAAAACGCTCTTAGTCCGTTTTCCCATCCAGGTAGAAGGTCTGGTAGGCCTCCAACACACGGCCTTTCGAAAACCGAGCCTCATACTTCATAAAACCCTGTTCTATAAGATCTTTTTCAAGATCCGGGTCCGCTATTATTTTCTGAATCTGTTCCGCCAGGGCATAGGCGTTTTCGCGGGGTGCGATCAAACCGTCCTTTCCATCCTCCACGAACTGCCGCGGCCCGTCGGCATCGGTGGTGACAAGGGGGATGCGGTTGGCCCAGGCCTGGATGAAGACGGTGCCGAAGGGTTCGTGGCGGGAGGGGAAGACACAGATATCCCCCGCCCGCAGCAGCGCGGCGCGGTCGTTGCGCCAGCCGAGAAGGCGGACCCGATCGCGCAGGGCCAGCCGGTCAATCTGCGCCTCCAGCGCCGGACGCTCCGGGCCCTCCCCCGCGATCCAGAGATAAACGCCGGGCAGCATCGCCATCGCGTCCAGCAGCACGTCGAAGGCTTTCGCTTTATGCAAACGGCCGAGAGCAATCAGAAGCGTGGCGTCATCAGGCGTGTTCTCGGCGGTACGGGAGGCCGCAACGGCATCCGGCTCGGTTTCCGCGAAATTGTTGATATGGCGCACACGATCCGGTTTCACGCCCTGTTCCATCAGCCAGTCGCGGATGGCGGGGGTGATGGCGATGAAATAATCCGTTGCGCGGAAATTCTTCAGCGCGTAATAGCCGCCAAGCCGGGAAAAGACTTGATAGCGCGGCGCGCCGGAACGAGGAGACCAGCGCGGTACCTTCTGCGCCGCGCGGGACATCCATGTCTGCACGATATCGGGCCGGAACGCACGGATAATACCGCGCAGTTTCCATGCCGTGTAAACATCCAGCGGCCCCCCAAAGGGCAGGACATGCACGAAAATTCCCGCTTTTTTCAATCTTTCGATACGTTCCGGATTGTTGCTGCGCGTGACGACTGCGATCGTTTCGCCCGCCTCCTTCATGGCTATACAAGTGTCCGCGAACGCCGTCTCCGCCCCGCCATCCTTTGCGCCGGCCATGAGGTGGAGGATTCTGAGCGGGAAGTCGGGAGCTGTGGTCATGACGAAGATGCTGACTGTTGCGGGAAGCGCAAACCTAAAGCCCCTCCCTGAGGGAGGGGTTGGGGAGGGTGTACAGGCAGAGGGTTTTTAGTGAACACCAGCGGTCCGTAACCCCTACCCCGGCCCTCCCCCTCAAGGGGGAGGGAGTCACGAAACTCACGGCTCACGACTTGACGGCTTCTCCCCCGGCCAGCGGATCAGTTCCAGGGCCTTCGCCAGCTGGCTGCTGCTGCTGTCCATCGATTGCAGCAGGGCTTTGCAGGCGTCAGGAGTCGTCACGCGCACAGCCATCTTGCTTTGTTGCTCCTGCGCGAATTTCGCGGATTTGTCGACCTGGTCCAGAAAATCCTTCACGGTTCCGGGATCGGAAAAATTCTGCTTGCCGAGCGCGGCGTCCATACGCTTGTGATGCTCCCCGGCCAGAGGCATCACCTTGTCCTGCCAGGCCTTGAAACGCGAATCCATATCGGCTTTCATCGGCGGGTTCACCTTGCCGCACAGCGCGACCGTCTTGCCGACATCGTCGCGGACGAAATCGACGGCGCGCACCATCTGCATGCCCGTCTGCATGGCCACCAGGCGTTTCATTTCATCCTGGCTGAGGCTGGCGTAAAGTTTTTTCGCCTTATCCTCCAGCCCCACCGCATGCGGGTTTCCCGCGGCCAGGCGTTCCATGCGCGCCTTCTGTTCATCCGTCGAATCCGGTTTCGGCTCGGCGGCCAGCGCCGGAAGGGTCATGACAGCCAGAGCGCCCAGCAGGCCAGCGTAACGCATGAAAGAAGGCATCGGAACGATCTCCCTTAAAGTGCAGCGAACCCTGTCTTCATACCCTGTTTCCATGGCCAAAAAAAGACCGCCGGTTGAAAACCGGCGGCTGAGGGAGTGTCGCGCGCGTCCATCATTGCTCCTGACGGACGGAGGTATGCGGGGCAAAGTCCCCCAGGCGCTCCGGACACGCGGATTGGAGTAACAACTTTATGGTAACATCGGAACGGTAAAACCGGCTTAAAAATAGATAAAATTTTAGGGAATTTGGAAAAAGGATGGCTGGTCAGTTTCTTAAAAGGTCTTCCCCCTCCTGCTTGCGGGATCAGGGGAATCACATATGGATAAAACATCAGATCAATAAAAATGAAACACGGCGATCACGGTGATTGATTTGCTCAAGACCGCCGTGATCGCCTTGTTTTTAAAAAAGCCTGCGGCGCTTCTGCTTGTCACAGGATTTCATATGCGATTGCTCTGTACTTGCGAGAGGGGGAAAGGAAAGTCTTGGTCCAGACAGCGCAAAAAGAAGACCCTCCCGCTGCGCAGGAGGGGGAGATTATCTACCCTCCGGCAAACAAATGCCGCAGCCTTTGTTCCGCCAGGATCAGCATTGGCAGATCCAGCGCGGGGGCTTTCCGCATGTCGGCCAGCAAGGATTCGACCTGGGCGGCCTGATGCCCGTGCATTTCCATCCAGCGGGCGACGATCCCGGCCTTCGGTTTTTTGCCGCCTTTCACTTCATTTCGCATGTCGTGCAGCACGCGCAGCGTTAATCCGGCCTGGCAGCCGTGCAGCTGTTCGATCAGGCCTTCCACGGCGTCGGAGGACCAGCGGTCGTTGGCGGGCAAAAGATGCGCCTGCTGGCGCAGCCAGTCGAGATGGAAAAATTCGCCGATCTCGAAATACGCGCGCGCGGCGGAGGGAATATCCGTTTTCCCGTCCCCCGCGATCCGGATGATATCGCAGGCCGCGCCCAATGCTGGAATAGAAGCCAGCTGCGCCGCCAGTTTCGGCGGCAATCCGTCTTTCTGCGCCGCCCCGGCGCGGCGCGCGATGGTTTCGGCCAGTTGCGGCGCCGCGACTTTTTTCAGCTCCGCATGGAGCATAGAGATGCCGGGACCGAAGGCGCGGATATCGCGCCCGATATCCGGCGCACGGCCCTGCCGCGTCAGGAACCACGCCAGTTCCCGTTCCACCAGATGCGCGATCTCCAGCATGGCGCGCAACTGCACCGAGGCCGGCACTTTCGCGTCCAGTGCCTCGATATCGTCCCACAACGCCTGCAGGCCGAACACGGAGCGCACGATCAGATAGGCGCGGGCGACATCCGCGACCGGCGCGCCAGTTTTGTCCATCATCGCCTTGACGAAGGTCGGCCCCATGCGGTTGACAAGATCGTTCGACAGGGCTGTCGCCATGATTTCGCGATGCAGCCGGTGCCGCTGGATTTCCGCACCATAGGCCTTCCGCAACGGGCCAGGGAAATATTGCTCCAGCCATCCTTGAGTATCCTTGTGATCCGGGATATCGGAATTCAGCAAGTCGCGCGTGAACAGGATTTTGGCATGGGCCAGAAGCACGCTCAGTTCCGGACGGGTCAGGCCTTTATCGGCCGCCTGACGGCGTTTCAGAGCTTCGTCATCCGGCAGGGCTTCCAGTTTCCGGCTCAGCCCGGAATGGCGTTCAAGGTCGCGGATAAAAGCGGCATGCAGGGAAATATCCTCCGCAGCCTGCAGTTCCGCAAGACTGAGACCCTGCGTCTGCTGATAGTTATCGCGCAGGACCAGAGCCGCCACTTCATCCGTCATGGAACTTAAGAGCGCATTCCGCTTTTTCAGCGTGAGCGTGTTTTTCGGATTCTCCATCACGGCGGAGGTGAGGATTTTGATGTTTACCTCATGATCCGACGTATCCACGCCCGCCGAGTTGTCGATGAAATCGGTGTTCAGGCGTATTCCGTTCTGCGCCATTTCCACCCGCGCGCGCTGCGTCACCGCCAGGTTCGCGCCTTCGCCGATCACTTTCGCGCGGATCTCCGGCGCGTCGACGCGCAGCGAGTCATTACCTTTGTCGCCTACATCGGCATGGCTTTCGACAGATGCCTTGATGTAGGTGCCGATGCCGCCGAAAAACAGCAAATCCGTCCGCGCGCGCAGCATGGCCTGGATCAGATCCGCCGGAGTCACCTGCGCCTGCTTCAGGTCGAACCGCGCCATAATTTCCGGTGTCAGCTTGAGGCTTTTCTCGCTGCGGTCATAGATGCGCCCGCCTTTCGAGAGTTTTTTAACATCATACTGATCCCAGCCTTTCACTTCGTTGAACAGGCGCTGACGTTCCTTGAAACTGACAGCCGGGTCGGGATCGGGGTCGCAGAAAATATGGACATGGTTGAACGCACCGGCCAGGCGTATTTTGGTCGATTGCAGCAGCCCGTTGCCGAACACGTCGCCGCCCATGTCGCCCACGCCGATCACCTCAAACGGCTGGGTCTGCGTGTCGTGGTCCATCTCGCGGAAGTGACGCTTGACCGATTCCCACGCGCCGCGCGCCGTGATGCCCATGCCCTTATGGTCGTATCCCGCCGAGCCGCCCGACGCGAATGCATCGCCGAGCCAGAATCCGTATTCGAGACTCAGGCCGTTGGCGATGTCGGAAAACGATGCCGTGCCCTTGTCCGCCGCGACGACCAGATAGGGATCGTCCGGATCGTGGCGCACGACATCTTTCGGCGGAATGATCTTTGTGCCCTTGCGGTTGTCGGTGATGTCCAGCAGGCCGCGCACCAGGATTTTATAGCATTCGATGCCTTCCTGCTGAAACGCGGCACGCCCCCCCTCCTCCGGAGGATGCTTGACGATGAAGCCGCCTTTCGCGCCCATCGGCACGATCACGGCGTTCTTCACCTGCTGCGCCTTCATCAGGCCCAGAATTTCCGTGCGGAAATCCTCGGGCCGGTCGGACCAGCGAATGCCTCCGCGCGCGATCCAGTCCATCCGCAGATGAATCCCCTCCATTCGCGGGCTGTAGACGAAGATCTCGCGGAAGGGGCGCGGCTGCGGCAAAATGGAAACGGCGCGGCTATCCAGCTTCAGCGAAAGCCATCCCTTCGGCGCGCCTTGAGAATCCTTCTGATAAAAGTTCGTGCGCAATGTGGCCTGGACCAGCGCCGCGATCGTGCGCAGGATACGGTCCGTATCCAGCGACACGACCTTTTCAAGCAACCCCTCGATGGACGCGATCTGTTTTGCCATCGCGGCATCACGCCCTTTGGCCGAGGGAGAAAACCGCGCATGGAACAGCGAAACGATGGCGGAGGCAATGGCGGCGTTTTGCGTCAGGGCCCGCTCGATTGCCGGAATCCCGATGGGATAATTGGCCTGCCGCATATAGCGGACATAGGCGCGCAGGATCTGAATGTCGCGCCACGGCATTGCCGCCTGGACGACGAGTTCGTTCAACGAGTCGTTTTCAATCGCGCCGCGCCAGATTCCCTTCAGCGTCTCTTCGAACGTGTTCTTGACGCGGGCGAGGTCATCCGTCACCGCGCCGTTCCGGGCCGTCATCAGAAAATCATGCACCCAGACGGATTGCCCGGCGCCGCGCGGGCGCACCTCGAAGGGCAGTTCGGAAATCACCCGGAACCCGAAATTCTCCAGCACCGGCAACGCGTCGGAAAGGGTCACCGGCTGCCCGCGGCTGTAGATTTTCAGGCGCAGCTGATGCGGGCCGCAGGTTTTGTCGTGATACAGATCGAGCGTAAACCCTTCCCCCTGCAGCACCTCTTCCGTCTTGATGATGTCATAGACGGTCTGTTTCGGTTCATACCGCTCGGTATAGGCAGCGGGAAAGGCGGCGCCATAGCGGAAAGACTCATCGGCGATGCGGCGTTCATCCTCATAGGCGGCGCGCAGCGCGGATTGCAGGCGGTCGCCCCAGAGCTTTCCGGTTTCCTGCAGCTTTCTTTCGATATCCTCACGCGAAAAACGTGCGATCCTCGGCGTCTCGATCAGGTACATCACGCGCGCGAGCGGCGAGTCGTCCAGCGTCGTGTAAAAATTGCTGCAGGTTCCATGAAGTTCGGTTTCGAGAATGGCCTGCATGGCGATACGCAGCCGCGTATCGTAGCGGTCGCGCGGCACATAAACCAGGCAGGAGATATATCGCCCGAACATATCGGGCCGCAGATAAAGCGCGATGCGGCGGCGTTCCTGCAGCTGCAGGATGCTCAAGGCCGTTTCCAGCAGCGCGCCATCCTCCATCTGGAACAGCTCGTCGCGCGGATATTTTTCCAGGATATGACGCAACGCCTTGTAATCATGGCTGCCCGGGCGGAATCCGGACAATTCGGTTGCCTGGTCCGCGCGGCGGCGCAGGAAAGGAATATCACGGATGCTGCGTGAATAGGTGACAGAGGTGAACAGGCCGACGATCAGGCATTCCCCCGTCGTCCGCCCCTTCGAGTCGTATTGCCGAACAGTCACGGCATCCAGCGGAACGGCTCGATGCACGGTCGAGCGGCGGTTCAGTTTTGAAACCGACAACGGCGGCAGGTTGAGGCGCAGCGCCTGCGCGTCATGCGCGCTGTTGCGGCTTTCCGCCCAGGGCTCATACGGCGCGGGATCGCCGCTCAGCAGGCCCAGACCGGAATTCCTTTCAGGCACCCATGTTCTTTTCCCGTCCTTTTCGCTGAAACGGTAACGGGCGAATCCCAGCAGCGTGAAATTGTCGTCATAGAGATAATCCAGGAAGGCGCAATATTCCCCGACAGCCGCTTCGTTATCCGGCGCATGGACCAACCCCCGGCGGCACGCCTTCAACGCCTCGCGCATCGCGGCCCAGTCGCGCGTGGCCATGCTGACGTCCTCCAGCACCAGCAGAAGATCCGATTCGAGGTTCTTCATCAGGCTTTCGGGCAGCGTGCCCTGCAGTTCCACATGGATGTGGGACTGGCCCGCGCCCTTCGGATCATGGACGATAGGGTGCATCAGGAACTGGATCGTCCGCTCCCGCGCCGTCAGGGCGGCGGCGACGGAATCGACCAGGAACGGCATATCGTCGTTCACCACGTCCACCGCCGTGCGCACAGCGTCGGCCCCGATCCCGCCCGTATTGACGGCACGGACCAGGATCGCCGGCTTCCCCGGCTTGCGGCCCCGGGCCATATCCCAGTGCCGCCGGACGATCTTGAGCAGGGAATGCGCCTCCAGCTGGTCCAGATCCGCGTCCGGGACCGTCCGGCAAAAATCTTCCAGGAAAGCGGCGAACTCCCTGGAATCGCCCCTTTTCAATAATTCAAGGGCGTCTTTCGCATGTTTATGCATGATCCGGCTTGGCGGCCCGGAAGGTTAACGCAGGAGCCGCGGCCGGCCGGCGCCACGGACCGGCCAAAGCTAGAACGATTTCCGGCCGCAGGCAAGCCATGAGGCGGTTTTTACGCGTTATTTTATATGCTGCGGCGCGGCTGGAAAGCATAAATCTTTAATAAAATTTAACTAAATAATAAGTTTTTTTTTAATAAACGGTGTTACGATCATGATTGGACGGAATCAACCGCAGCGGCAGGAAAAACGTGCCTAACCAGAAACGATGTCAGGGCTTTTCACTGATCGAGCTGTCGATTGCGCTGATCATTATAGGCGTTGTCATCGTGCCTGTCATGAAAGCCTATTCCGTCTACCGCGTGCAGAAGGCACGGGATGATACTTATGCTAATCGTGTTTTGATTGAAGCGGCGCTCGGTGACTTTTACCTGAAAAACGGCTTCTATCCCTGCCCCGCACGACGGAATCTGCCATCAGACGATCCAGGATACGGCGTCAGCGTCAATTGCACCCCGGCCAGCCTGCCGGCTATCGGTACCTGCGACGTGCCGGGCGGCGTCTGCCGGACGACCGGGAACGATGAAAAGGACAATCCCGATTACGATCCATACGATCCCGGCTCTACGCCCACTTTAGCGATCAATCCGAATGTCGTTATTGGCGGCGTGCCGTTCGCAACGCTGGGTATACCGCCTGAAAACGCCCTGGACGGATGGTCGCGTACCATGACCTACGCAGTGACAGAAAGCCTGACAGCCAGTGCAACTTTTGACCGTTATAATGGCGCGATCCAGGTCAATACGTTCGATCCTGCCGATTTCGCCGGGGGCACAGCGACACCCGTTCCAGCCGACGGTTTTCAAAACCTTCATATTTTTGTGGCGTCCCACGGCCAGAACGGTGCAGGCGCATACAATCTGAACGGTACATTGTATCAAGCCTGCGATGTGAACGACGCCGATGGAGAAAACTGCAACGATGATGGCGTTTTCTTTGATTCCCTGGCCAGCGGCGACCTAAGCGTCGGCGGTGGCAATTCGGCTGGGGCGTTTCACGACGACGACATCGTTCTTGAAATCACCGATGTTCCAACGGGCATATGGACCTATGCCAGAACCAACGCACAAGATGCAGTGACCTTCAGGCGCGTGGGCATAGGAACCGATCAGGCCGGTATCATTCTGGATGCGTCGGGAGCGATTGCCTACGACTCCACAGGCAGCCCCCGGTTCAACAACAATATCATGCTGGATGTCAGCGCCGATATTGCGGCAACACGGATGCGCGCAGACGAGATGTGTGATCTTGCCGGGGAAAACTGTTTTTCTGCAGAAGCGCTTGGCAGCACGGAAACAGAAAATCCGGTGAGAATCCAGTGCCCCGACAACAGCATCATGACCGGCATTGCCAATGGCATGGCTGTCTGCCAGCCTCGCTTTCCGCTTGCCATGGCCGACCAGACATGTCCGGCCGGTCAATACGTCAGAGCGATCAACGCAGGGGTGATCCAATGTGCCGTTCCATAAAAACCAGTAATAATTTCGGTTATACATTGATCGAACTCGCGATCGTTTTTACCATACTCGGTGTCATGCTGGGATCAGCGCTGGGTGCTTATAATATCTATCTAAAACAAACAGCTATCCGTGACACGAACCTGAATGTCCGGATCGTCAGCAGTGCGCTGACGGATTTCCTGGGCCGAAACGGGCGCTATCCCTGCCCTGCCTCCATGACGGCCCAGCGTACAGATCCCGCCTATGGACGGGAAGACTGTACGACAGCCGTTACCGCTGGCGTCTGCGCCAACGGTTTATGCGGACAGACGGGTCAACGAACCGTAGGCAGCCCCGCGATCACGCCAGTCATTCGCGCAGGCGCGGTACCGTTTCGCCAGCTGAACCTGCGGGAAGAAGAAGCGCTGGATGCTTACGGCGCGCGCCTGGCTTATGCCATCACAGAAACGCAAACCAGCCCGACCACCTATCTTCTCGATGGCGGCGCAATCGATGTCCAGGACGGATCTACCCCGGCAAAATCCATTCTGAAAGTTCCAGGCGCTGCCGATTTCGTTGTATTGAGTTATGGCCCAGATAATGCCGGAGCAATTCTGGCCAACGGCACGGCGTCCAGTACGGCCTGTCCCGCCGGACAGACGCAGAGCATCAACTGCAGCTTCGACGCCAACGCTATTTACCGCTTCGACAACAAAAGCACATCCGGCACGGCGGCACAGTTTGACGATACGGTTTCCTATTATGCCCGGGGCGAACAAACGCCATGGACTCTGACGGCTGTCGGGGACGACATGTATAATAAAAATACAGTGCCCGGCAAGATCGGCATCAACACAGACACAGTTTCGACCGATACCGATGTCAAATTGCAGATCGTCGGGAATGCGCGTGCAAGAGAAAAACTGTCCGTCGATGACTTCGTTCAAGTTGATGACAGCACGACAATGACGCCCGCTGCTGCCATCGGAGGGCTTATTGATGGAAGCGGTGACGATATCGATTGCACTGCGACTGACCGTTTTGTAACGGGCATTTCCGGGAACCAAGAACAGTGCGGCGAATGGGCCACGGGATGCCCCAAAGGCACGGTAATGACTGGTATCGATGCGGAAGGCGCTGTGGTCTGCCAGCAGCTATCTTGCGCACCAACGACCGTCACGTTATGTTCTACCGCATTCAACCTGCCCCAGGGTAGATTGAACAGAAGGGTCACACTGGGTCCAGCCGGCATCGACCTCAGAAAAACTTTCATTTGCAGAAGAGGCGAATGGGTAGCCACCAGAACGACGGGCGCATGTACTTGTACACCCCGCACTATCACGGAAACCGTTCCGTGCGGACCAGGTCTTTCCGGCACCAAGAGAATTCGCCGGAGCTGGACATGCCCTGACAATACATGGACGGGTGAGGTCGTTCTGTCCAATAGCTGCCGCTGCATAGGCGGCAACCAGACGCGAACCATTGATTGTCCCCCGGGCGAGCAAGGTTCCATTACGCAACGGCGAACCTTTAGCTGCACCGGAGCAGCGGCAGGCACATGGTCAGACTGGACCACTATCAGATCAGACTGCCGGGCTTGCAGCGGAGCCACAAGAACAAGGCAGATCAACTGCCCGGATGGCGATTCCGGAAAAATTACGCAGCAATCCATCAAAAACTGCAGCACCGGAAGATGGGGTGCATGGACCGAAACCGGCAATACATGCACATGTACGGGCAGCCAGTCAGAAGTTCGCACCCAGACCTGCCCTCCCGGCCAGGTCGGCACGATCCGTCAACAGAGAACCAGGACGTGCGGTGCCGGCTGGACCGTCTGGGCCACAATTTCCAATACTTGCACGCCATCAGGAGGCGATGCGATCTGCCGGTGGAAATCCAATGGTGGCGGTTTGCCTCCTAGCACCATCGCCTTAGGAAACGCAGTCAGGAGCACTTGTTCATGCGAAGCACCCCCGGGCCCTTGTTACCAGCCTATGGGAAGCGGAAAATACAAAAACTTCATGGGATGCAGCTGTGAATAAAGAGCGGGGATTTACGCTGGTAGAAATTTCTCTGGTGATCTTTATCGCCGGTGTCCTGCTGGCTATGGGTATCGCAGCTTATGATATTTATAAAACCCGCGCCCGTTATGAGCAGACCTGGTCCAATATGGACCATATCCGCGATACACTGATGGAATATCAGTCCGTGACGGGAAGCTATCCCTGCCCTGCCGCTTTGGATAACAATGGTGCTTTTGGAGAAGCGCATTGCCCGGGAACAGGCGTTGCTTCGGGAACCTGCGATCAAGGCGTTTGCGTCGTTGACAGCGCGAGAGATGCTGATAGTGATGGCACAATGGACCGGATCCTGATTGGCGCAGTCCCTGTGACGACCATGATGCAGGAGACTGTTTCCGGAAGCCAGACCAACGTGATTCAGGAAGCACCTCTGCCCTCGAATGCGATCAACGATGGGTGGAGCAATCGCATTGTTTATGCAGTCAGTGAAAACCTTACTCGAAACACGGATTTCCGTTCCGATTACGGCGCGATCAACGTGGTCGATGAAACCGGGCAAAGCATCATGGGGACGCCGGGTACGGCGCATTATGTACTGCTGTCCTACGGCGAAAACCAGGCTGGAGCGAACAGTAGCGCAGGCTTTGAGGTCGCGCCCTGCATTGCAGGTACGGCAGAAACGCCAAATTGCCAGCGCAACGGAACTTTTGTCAGCGGGATTTTGTCCAAAGGCAACAATGCCGGATACTATGACGACATGATCCGCTTTACGGAATGGACCGTGACGAATATGTGGTCCTATTCCATGAACAGCCCGGGCAGCGTCTTCAATACCAATACGGATGGCAATGTCGGTGTCGGCACCAATACGCCCGCCCACAAGCTGGATATCAGCGGCGGCGTTTTGGCCAGCAAGATTTATACGAAAGAATTCTGTGACGCAGAAGGCAACAATTGCTATGCACCGGAAAAAATCGGCGGCGAGGATCCGGCCATGAATTGCGGCGATGCCAACATGGCAGTGAAAAGGATCGGCAGGGACGCGCCCGGCGATAATCCCAATATTACCCCTGGAGAGGCCAGAGTAGGCTGTCAAACGATCTTTTCCTCTCCTGCAGCCGTCACGGGAAACTGTACCGGAACACAGTTTCTGGCAGGCTGGAAAGGTAGCGCACCCATATGCTGCGACCTTGGAGATGCAGATTGCCCTTAGTCACAAGGCGGGCCATTCCCCCCTTGTAAAACTGGCATTCGGCAGTGTTTTCCTGTACTGTCCGCGCCATGAAAACCCCGAAAACCGCCCCTAAAGTCGGCATGGTTTCGCTTGGCTGCCCCAAGGCGCTGGTCGATTCCGAGCGCATCATGACGCAGCTGCGCTCCGAAGGGTACGATTTCTCCCCCACGCATGACGGGGCGGACGTGGTGATCGTCAACACCTGCGGGTTCCTGGACAGCGCGAAGGAGGAATCCCTGGCCGCCATCGGCGAGGCGCTGAACGAGAACGGGCGCGTCATCGTCACCGGCTGCATGGGGGCGGAGGCCGAAAGCATCACGAGGGCGCATCCCAGCGTGCTGGCCGTCACCGGGCCGCACCAGTACGAGGCGGTGGTGGAGGCCGTGCATGCCGCCGTGCCGCCCGTGCACGATCCCTATGTCGATTTGGTGCCGGAGGCGGGGTTGCGCCTGACGCCGCGCCATTACGCTTACCTGAAGATTTCCGAGGGCTGCAACAACCGCTGCTCCTTCTGCATCATCCCGTCCCTGCGCGGCGACCTGGTCAGCCGCCCGGCGCATCATGTGCTGTTCGAGGCGGAAAAGCTCGTCAAGGCGGGCGTCAAGGAATTGCTGGTCATCTCTCAGGACACGTCGGCCTACGGCGTCGACCTGAAATACGCGGAAAGCCCGTGGAAGACGGGGCGCGTGAAGGCGAAATTCCACGACCTCTGCGCGGCATTGGGCGACATGGGCGTGTGGGTGCGGCTGCACTACGTCTATCCCTATCCGCATGTGGACGGCGTGATGGCGCTGATGGCGGCGGGGAAAATCCTGCCTTACCTCGACATTCCGTTCCAGCATGCGAGCCCCACCGTCCTGAAAGCCATGCGCCGCCCGGCGAGCCAGGAAAAGGTTCTTGGCCGCATCCAGAAATGGCGTTCGGAGGTGCCGGACCTGACCATCCGGTCCAGCTTCATCGTCGGCTTCCCCGGCGAGACGGAAGAGGATTTCGCGTTTATGCTGCAATGGCTGCGGGAGGCGCAGCTGGACCGCGTCGGCTGCTTCAAATACGAACCCGTGCGCGGCGCGGCGGCCAACGAACTCGGCAACCCCGTGCCGGAAGAGGTGAAGGACGAACGCTGGCAGCGCTTCATGGAAGTGCAGCAGGCGATCAGCGCGGAACGGCTGCAGCAGAAAATCGGCAAAACCATTCTCTGCATCGTCGACGAGGCGGACGGCGAAGGCGGGGCGGACGCGCGTTCGATGGGCGACGCGCCGGAAATCGACGGCAAGGTCTATCTGCGTGACGCGGAACGCGTGACACAAGGCGATATCGTTCCGGTCACGATCGAGGACGCGGACGAATACGATCTCTACGGCGTGCCCGCGGCATAAGCGGCGATTTTCATACGATTGCTTAAACGCGCCGCGCCTGTATGATGGTTTCGATGCTTAAGCTCCTTGGCCGCCTGCGCCGCCACATCCAGCATATCCACAAGCGCGAGCCGCTGATCCTGGCCGCCGTTCTGCTGTGCGCCGTCGCCCTGCATTTCTTTCAGGAAATCGCCGAGGAAGTGATGGAAGGCGACACGCACGCGCTCGATACCGCGCTGCTCCTGATGCTGCGCGCGCCGGGCGATCCGGACAATCCGCTGGGGCCGCGCTGGCTGGAGGAAATGATGCGCGACGTGACGGGGCTCGGCGGCATCGCCGTGCTGACGCTGATCACGGTTTCATCCGCGATCTATCTTCTGATCGTCGGCAAGCCGGCGCGGTCCTGCTACCTGCTGCTGGCGGTCAGCACCGGAATTCTGCTCAGTAACCTCATGAAATCCGGCTTCGACCGCCCGCGCCCGGATCTGGTGCCGCACGGCTCCATCGTCTACACCGCCAGCTTCCCCAGCGGGCACGCGCTGATGTCCGCCATCGTCTACCTGACTCTCGGCGCCCTGCTGGCGGAGGCGCAGCCGAAACGCAGGCTGAAACTCTTCATCATGCTGCTGGCCATCGTCCTGACCTTTCTGATCGGGATCAGCCGCGTCTATCTCGGCGTCCACTGGCCGAGCGACGTCCTGGCCGGCTGGACGGGCGGCGCGGCCTGGGCGCTCCTGTTCTGGATCGGCGCGCGGTATCTGAAGCTGCGCCGATCTGAAAACACTTCGTTCGGATGATCAGCTTACGGCTTCCATATGGGTGCGGAACCAGACGGCAAGATCGTCTTCCGTCAGTTCGCCTGCAGCCAGCCTGTAAATCACGTCATAGTTTTCGGCTTCGCTGGACGTCAGCGTCCAGCCGTTTTTTGCAAGAAACAGAAAACTGACGACCAGAGCCGTGCGTTTGTTTCCGTCAAGAAAAGGATGATTGGCCGCCAGACCATAGGCATACGCGGCGGCCAGTGCCGCCATGTCTTCCGTCTCGCCGTAATAAAACCTGTTTTGCGCACGCCCCAGCGCGGAGTCGAGCAGACCCTCATCCCTCATGCCGTTCAGACCGCCGAATTCAGCGATTTGACGCTGATGCAGCGCAAGGACGCTCCGCTTTAAAACCCAGCCCGGCTCCTGCATCATTCAGCCAGTTTTTTCAAGGCATTACGGTTTTCACGAATGATTTTCTCCGCCAACTGCATATCGCGGTCGAAATCCGGGTCATAGACCGAGAGTTCTATGCCATTCGGCGTTTCCGTGACATTCAATGTGTCGCCTTTTCCGGCACGCAACAGGGCCAGAATCTCCTTCGGCAGGATTACGCCTTCGGAATTGCCGATCTTGGTAATGGTCAAAGTTGTCATGGCTGCGCTCCGTATAACATTTGTTATAACTTAAGTATAACAGATGTTATAACATCATGCCAGTTTTTATTCCTTCGGCAACAGCACCGATTTCAGGACCATGTTGACCAGCGTCAGGACGATGCCGCCGAGGAAGGCGGACCAGAAACTGGCGACCTGGAAGCCGCCCAGAAGGGACGAAGCCACGAGCAGCATCACCGCGTTGATGACGAACCAGAAGAGGCCGAGCGTCAGGATGGTCAGCGGGAACGTCACGACTTTCAGCACGAACCCCAGCGTCGCGTTGATCAGGCCGATCACCACGGCGGCGATCAGCGCCGACCCCAGCCCGCCGACGGCGAAGCCGGGCACGATAGTGGCGACGATCATCAGCGCAAGGGCGCTCAGGAGCCAGTGGAGAAGGAGTTTCATGTTGGTCTATCCCGTTAAGTCCAATGATTTCACGGGCAAACGCAGCGGTAAAGGAAAAGTTCAATGGCCAGGCTTTTATCGAAAACCATACGATCTTCCTGGTAATCCTGATAGATTGCGTTGCCGATAATAAATATCGTTTCGCAATCGGCAGAGGCCATGGCACGCCAGATTACGACAGGCCAAACTGGGAAAACGTTTTCCGGCAGTCTTTGATCTTTTCCGGCAACTCATGAGGCACACGGTCCATGGCGTAACGGACAAGATCGATAGCGCGCAGGACCATCAGTTCTTTTAGTTCGGTCTTGATATGGTCGTAGCACGCTTCTGTCAGCCCATATCCTTTGCAGAAGGCTGTGATCTCGACGCTGTCGACGCCGTGACGGTTGATGCACTCTATCATGTCATAGTGTGGCGTGATGTGGGACGCGGCGCTTCCCCAGTCTATCAAGGTGAAGACATTATTTTCATCGATGACGATATTGCGCGGCGACAGATCGCCATGGCATAGGCTTAACGAATGGTTCCGGCCAGCAAGGCTTTTAAACAATGAGCGTAGCGTATTCTGTTGCTTAAGACTGTAGACTTCCAGTCTGAGCAAAGGATCGTCCGGGTTCAGGCAATCCAGATTATAACTGATATATTTTTGCCATCCGTCATTGGATTCGGAAGCGGACAGGTCTTCAAGGCTTTCACCGAAGGCCGATGTTTCGATGGCATGAAGTTTTGCAGCCTGTTTGCCCAGCCATTCCCAAAGCTCTGGCTGATCGTGATAGTCTGTCCCGTTCAGATCGCCTGCATGGGACAGCAGCATGTAATGCCAACCGTCCCGCTTTCCGACATCCAAGACTTCGGGGCTCGGGATTCCCAAGGCCTCGGCCTTACCGATGCACCACTCTTCTTTGAGAAATTCGTCCGCTGCCCTATTGTTGTTTAACCTGGCGACCAGCTTTATGCCGGATTGATTTAGAACATACACATGGTTGACGATGCCTTTGCCATGTACAGGCCTGACGACTGGCGTGCCTTGCCCCAAAAAAGGCATCGTCAACGATGCGATAAAATCCGAGGAAGGTCGCTCGATCATTAATCTTTCAGGCCGCTATATTTCGATTTATTTGAGAGTTTTGCTTTTTATAGCTCTATGATCATTTTCTAAATTTATATATTTCGGCGAGTTTTCTAAATGTTGGCACAGCCGGACCTGATGCTGCAAAATCGTTACCTCCATTATTCAATGTTAACAAGCCATTTTCAGTGAAAATGCCAGCGCCGGACTGTCCCGGCAAAGAGCGAAGATGAAAGAGAGCCTTTAATGTTGTAGCGGATTGTTCCGAGTTAGGAAGAATTGTTTCTGGATCGATCAGAAACCCTTTAACCATTTTAACTCCTGATTCCAATGTCCGTGCAAATTCACCTCGTTCCGTTGAGCGTGGCGCTGCTCCGATCAAAGAAAAACAACCTTTAATGACAGGCAGCCGTCGCGTTAAATCACTGGCAGTATCGATAACAATTCCCGCATCGTCGAATTTTTGATTCAGACGCAGCAGTGCTATATCTTGATCAGGAACAAACTCCGCTTTCGCAATCCTGCCAACTTGTTTATTGCTTGGATGGTATACAGTAGCCTTAGCAGCGGGAGACGATCTGAAATTATGCGCCGCCGTCACAACGGTTCGCGGTCCGGTTAAGACGCCTGTTCCGTAACCGCCGTCTTTTGTATCAATAAAAATTATGGAAGCTTTAATCTGACTTTGAAGAGCAGGAGAAAAGCTAAACAAACGGGATACGGCTTCATTAAAATACCTTATCATGGACCGCCTCCTATGATCTTTTGAGTTTATCAAGCCGCCCCGGCTTCTTTCTCTTTATTCGCCTTTTTCTTCATGATCTCGCGTTCGTTGGGCGAGAGGTATTTTTTGCGGAGGCGCAGGGCTTTCGGGGTCACTTCGACCAGCTCGTCGTCCTTGATGTAGGACATCATGTCTTCCATGCTCATCCGGCGCGGCGGGATCAGGAGGACGGCGTCGTCCTTGCCGGCGGCGCGGATGTTGGTCAGCTGCTTGCCCTTCAGCACGTTGATCTCGAGGTCGTTGTCGCGGCTGTTTTCGCCGACGATCATGCCCTGGTACACCTTATCGCCGTGGC
>JBDHTS010000047.1:0-18794 GCA_039808845.1 Alphaproteobacteria bacterium
AATCCCTATCAGGCCGCCAGAATCCGGTCAACCTGGTCGATCAGTTCCTTGAGATGGAAGGGTTTGGACATGACCGGGCGGTTTTCCTGGCGCTGGGCCAGGGCGACGCCCGCGAAACCGGTGATGAACATCACTTTCAGGGGCGGATGCAGGGCTGTGGCCCGCTGGGAAAGCTCGATGCCGTCCATGCCGGGCATGACGATGTCGGCGAGCAGCAGGTCGAAGGGCCGATCCGCCGTTTCCATGGCTTTCAGTGCGGCGAGGCCGTCTTCGCATCCCGCCACCTCATGCCCCGCGCGTTCCAGCGCGCCCTGCAGGAAATGCAGCATCGAGGCGTCGTCTTCGGCAATAAGGATGCGCGGCATGGGGGGAGTATAGGGGATCGGCGGCGGGGGTGGAAGTGGCCCCTCACCCGAAACGCCTCAAGGGGCGTTTCGACCTCTCCCAAAGGGAGAGGTAAGAAAAGTGATGTTAAGCGCTTATATCCCTTTGCCTCTCCCTTGGGAGAGGCCAAACCGCCCCTTGAGGCGGTTTGGGTGAGGGTATTCTTAAGCCGCCTTTTTGCGGTCCGCGCCGGCCTTCGCGAAGGTGACGCAGTCGCCGACCTGGAGTTCCTGGGTGTGGCCGAAGACGGAGACGGTCAAAGGCTGGCCGCTTTCGCCGTCCTCGATGCAGACGGTGAGCGCGCCGTCGTTCAATTCCAGCTTTATCGGCGTGTTGCGCCAGACCATGCGGCAGGTCATGCCGTCCAGCTGCGGCAGCGGCTTCGGCGCGAAGTGCAGAACGTTGCCCCGCGCCTCCATGCCGAGGAAGCCCCTGGAAACCAGGTCCAGCGTGCCGGACATGACGCCCAGATGGATGCCTTCGCCCGTCGAGCCGCCCTGGACGTCGTCCACGTCGGCTTTCAGCGATTTCATCAGCATGTCCCATGATTTTTCGGGATAGGCATTGCCGACGACCGCCGCGTGCACCACCAGCGACAGGGTCGAGCAGTGGGAGCAGCGATCGAAGTAATACTGGATGGTCTTCTTCATCTGGTCCGCGCTGTACTCGAAGCCGAGATTCGAGAACATCTCGCGCAGTTCGGTTTCGGAGAACAGGTAGAACAGCATCAGCGTATCGGCCTGTTTGGACAATTTGTAATGATCGGCCAGATCGCCTTCGGCCTTCAGGATGAAGTCCAGACGGTACAGGTTCTTGTACTTGGCGCGGTAGGCATCCCAGTCCAGCTCCTTCAGCGTTTCATAGCCCTCGAACTGGCTGATGATTCCGTCCTTGTGCAGGGGGATGAACATCTTGCGGCTCATCTCCTGCCATTTCGCCAGTTCTTCTTCCGAGAAGTCGAGCAGGGCGAACAGGCGGCTGCGGCGCTTGGCGGGGAACAGGTTCATCACCTCATTCGCACGGCTGAACATCCAGGACACCATGACGTTGGTATACGCATTGTTGCGTACGCCATGCTCGCCGCTGCCGTCCTCGAAGTTCTCGTGATATTCGTCGGGACCCATCACGCCGTGGATCTCGTACTTGTCGCGCTCCTTGTTATAAACGGTGATGGAGGCGAAGAAGCGCGCGATCTCTAGCATCAGGCGCGCGCCGTGGTTCCACATGAAATCGACGTCGCGCGTGGCCTGGAAGTATTGCCACATGTTGTAGAAAATCGCGGCGTTCACATGGCGCTGGCGGAACGACTGGTCCGGATACCATTTCTTGTCGCGCCGGTTGAAGTTCATCAGATAGGTTTCCTCACGCCCGTCGGAACCCGACTGCCACGGATACATCGCGCCCTCGTAACCGGCCTCGCGGGCGCGCTCGCGCGCTTCGTCTAGGCGGCGGTAGCGGTACATCATCATGCCGCGCGTGACTTCCGGGAAGCGGTAGTTCAGGAACGGATAGATGTACATTTCGTCCCAGAACATCCGCCCGTTGTAATGCTCGCCGGTCAGGCCGCGCGCGGGCGCCGCGGCATCCAGGTCGCCCGTGTTGGGGGAACAGCACATCAGCAGGTGGCAGGTGTTGAACCGCACCAGCATCTGCGCTTCGTCGTGTTTCGGGATCCTGATGTCGCAAACGGCCCAGATCTGCTTCCACGCGTTGCGGGAGCGGGTGAGGGCGGTGTCGAAGCTGCAGACGCGCTTCGCATGGATCTGCGCGTTCATCAGGGGTTCCGAGATCGCCTTGTCCTTGGAGGAGAACAAATGGACCATTTTCTCGACGCGGACGGTCTTGCCCTGCTGCACAGGGATGGTGATCGCCTGATGGATGTAATCGTCCTGCATGTGCGTGCTGCGCATGACTTTCAGTTCCTGATCGCCCTGATACACGAAGGTGCGGGCGGCGGAGGCGAAGAAGATGCGCGATTGCGACGTGGTGACCAGCAGGGAGATGCCGTCCTCGCCCATCGCTTCCGTTTTCACGGGGCGCAGGTGCTTGCACTCGAACGGGCGGTACATATGCACGCCCCAGTTGATGATGCGGCCGTCCAGCGCCGAGATCACCTCGACATTGCCGGACCAGTTCTTCGGCGTGATTTCCCATTCGATGGCGCCCAGATGCATGCGCTGCATCGACATGAAGCGGCGCGTCCGCAGGTTGGTCTCGCGGCCCTGGCTGTCACGGAACAGGATCTCGCGCGTCATCAGGGCGCATGAGATGTCGAATTCGTGGCGATAGGACAGGATTTCGACCGAGTCCATCGAAAACGGTTCACCGCCCTCGATCTTCAGTTTCATGGACGTCCAGTTGGGCAGATTGACCAGATCCTCGTTCGAGATGGGACGGCCGCCGATGATGGAGCCGACGCGATTGTATCCGCCATGCATGTATGTGCCGGGATAGTGCGCTTCGCTGGCTTCCGCCCATTCCATCGCGCCGCGCGTGGTCAGGTAACCGTTGCCGGTGGAGGTCAGGGCCTCGCGGCGCCATTCGAGTTCCGGTTTGAAGAAGTCGTAGGAAAGGGTCCAAGTTTTGTCCATCATATCCGTCCGTGAAAAAAGTTCCCGCAGAGCCGGGAATATTCACGGGTTTTAATGATTTTGCGTTGAATTTGCAAGCTTTCGCGCGGACCGGAGCGGTCAGGCGGAAATATCCAGGAACTGGCTGGCGGGGGAGCCGTAAGCGGTCGAATTCTGCCCTTTATCGCCGGGGGCCAGGGCCGTTGCTCCGCCGGAAGCAGTCGTCAGTCCGGGATCGTAGCTGCCGCTTCCCGTTCCGGAGCGCACCGCCGCGCCATAAGCGGACAGCTTTTCGGTAAAACGCTGCTGAAGCGCCCGCTGCGCTTCCTGCGTTTTGGTCAGACATTCGGTTGTGGATGACAGAGACAAGGGAGGAGCCTTTTGACGTCCTCACTCTATCACAAACAAAGTTAAAAAACGCTGACTATTTGCTTGGCGTGATTATGGAATCATTTTTAGACGGCTACTTCCGAAAGATCGGAGACGACAACGTCCGCGCCATTGTCCTCAAGGCCGCTGCCGCCGTGGCGGTCGATGCCGAGGACGAGGCCGAACTTGCCGGCGCGGCCGGCCTGGACCCCGGAGATCGCGTCCTCGATCACCACGGCCTTTGCCGCCGGAACGCCGAGCTGTTTCGCTGCTTCCAGATAGGTATCGGGGTTCGGTTTGCCCGGAATTTTGCGTTCGGCGGCGACATTGCCGTCCACCTGCACCTCAAAAACGTTGTCCATGCCGACGGATTTCAGGACGGTGTCGCAGTTCTTGCTGGAGGTGACGATGGCGACGCGCTTGCCCTTGGTTTTCAACGTGCGGATCAGGTTTGCGGAGCCTTCAAACAGTGTCGCACCGTCGCGTTCCAGGATCTCGTTGAACAGGGCGTTCTTGCGGTTGCCGAGGCCGCAGACGGTGATGGCGTTGCCGTCATTGGACGGGTCGCCCCAGGGCAGTTCGATGCCGCGCGATTTCAGGAACGCATCGACGCCGTCGTAGCGCGGCTTGCCATCGACATAGGTATGGTAATCGGCATGGGTGAATTCGCGGAACGGTGTGTCCGTATCCCTGGCGGACGTCCGCAGGTATTCGTCGAACATGGTTTTCCAGGCCTTGCCGTGGATGGCCGCCGTGTCGGTGATGACGCCATCCAGATCGAACAGCCAGGCATCATAGGACAGGTAATCGGCCGCGGAAAGGGTCTTTGGCATGGCTTGCTCTTCGCTGGTTTATGTCTCACCGACCGGTTTTATGAGGTTGCGGGCGATTTTTCAAGTTAGCTGATTGGCTGATCAGCCAATCAGCTAAAATATTTCCGGTTTTCGGAAACTATGCTATATGGCGGCATTTCCATGATCGAGGTTTAGGGCATTATGACACAAGGGGCGGCGGGATTGATTGCCGATATCGGGGCCACCAATGCACGGTTCGCTCTTGCGGGGCCGGACGGCGTGACCGACCAGAAGGTCCTGAAATGCAATGATTATCCCGGTATTGCCGAGGCCATGGAAACCTATGTTTCCGGTCTGAACGGCAAGGGAAAGCCGCGGCAGGCGGCTATTGCCATCGCCGGGCCCGTCACCGCCGACCGGTTCGAAATGACCAACCATCCCTGGGTGTTTTCCATTGAGGAGACGCGGAAGCGCCTCGGCCTCGACCGTTTCGTCCTGATGAACGATTTCCGTGCCATCGCGTTGGGCGTGCCGCATCTGGCGAATGACCAGGTGCGCCAGGTCGGCAGCGGACAGGCCCAGCCGGGCGCGCCGATTGGCATCATTGGCCCTGGCACGGGGCTCGGCGTCGCCAGCCTGGTCTGGGACGGGAAAAAATATCAGCCGGTGCCGGGCGAGGGCGGCCACATCACCATGCCCGCGCGGACGCAGCGGGAATTCGATATCTTCCGGACGCTGCGATACAAATACCGCCATGTTTCGGCGGAGCGGGTCTGCTCCGGCAAGGGGCTTGTGAACGTCTATAATGCCCTGCGCATTCTCGACGGGCGCGACGATCTGCCGGACCGCACGCCGGAAGAAATCAGCCAGGCCGCCATCGAGGGCAAATGCTCCCTGTGCGGCGAGGCGATGGACAAGATGATCGCCTTCCTGGGCTGCGCCGCCGGAAACCTGGCCCTGACCATCGGGGCCATGGGCGGCGTCTATATCGCGGGCGGCATCGTCAACCGGCTGGGCGAATATTTCTATAAATCCCGCTTCCGCGATGAATTCCTGAACAAGGGCCGCTTCGCCGACTATCTGGCGCCGATCCCGACCTTCGTCATCCGGCACGAGTTCCCGGCTTTCGTCGGGTTGCAGGCGGAACTGGAAGGCGATAAGATACCCTAGCTTGCAAGGCGGTCAGGCTTAAGCCCGGGTGGATTGCAGGATCGCGCCCGAGTCTTCCGTCCCGGCGATGAATTGCTCCGCCACGATCGGCCAGGTGTAGTGGGTGGAGACGTAATCATGTCTTGCCTTGCCATCCCCTGGCGCGGTCAGCGCTTTTTGGGCTGCCGCCGCCAGATCATCATTCAGGGCGCCAAGCATGGGTTCGGTCACGATATCGGCGGGGCCCGTCACCGGATAGGCGGCAATCGGCAGGCCGCAGGACAGGGCCTCGATCAGCACCATGCCGAATGTGTCCGTGCGTGACGGGAAGACAAAAATATCCGCCGACTGATAGCAGGCGGCGAGGTCTTCGCCGGTTTTCTTGCCGGTAAAGACCGCGTCCGGAAAGCGTCCGGCGAGTTTTTCCCGGTCCGGCCCGTCGCCGACCAGAATTTTTGAGCCTTTCCAGGTCATTGAAAGAAAATCTTCAAGATTTTTCTCAATGGCGATGCGCCCGACATAAAGCGCGACCGGTTTTTCCGGATTTGCAAAAACATCTTTTTTCTCAGGCATAAAAAGATCAATGCTCACACCGCGTGTGAGGCGGTGCAGGGAAGCCGTAAACCCCCATGCGCGCAGCGTCCGGTCCAGGCTGGGCGTGGCGGTCATGATGGCGGCGCTATGGTTATGAAACCGGCGCAGGCGGTGAATAAAAAACCGCCGGACCGGATCTTCCAGCCAGGGAAAGATCTTCGCGGCCCGCTTGGCGGCGTAATCCGGAAATTGCGTGTGATAGCAGGTCGTGAAAGGCAGGCCGCGCCTGTGGCAATAATAAGCGGCGGCCTGACCCAGCGGTCCTTCCGTGCCGATATGAATGGTTTCAGGCTTGAATGTCTCAATCATCTTTTTCAACTGAAAACCGGGAAAAAGAGCCAGTTCGATTTCCCTGTATCCCGGCATGGGCAGGCGGAAACGGAAATCGTGCGGGCCGATCACCTTGACGGTATGGCCGAGTTTTTCCAGTTCTTCCTGAAGATGTTCGTATGTGCGCACAACCCCGTTGGTCTGCGGCCTCCAGGCGTCGGTGATAATAAGGATACGCATGCGTTTCATCCTGCTGTCGGGACGATAGACAAGAATTCGTTTCAATTCTAGACTCGCGGGCGATGAGAATGGTTTTCGCGCTCGCGTTTTTGTGGATTTTGACCTTTGTCGGTCCTGCCACCGCACAGGACAAGGCAAAGGAGGATCCGTGTGCGATCAACCGGCAGGTCATCAGTACGCTGACCCGTCCGCATTTCGGGACGCCGGCAGTGTGGGAAGCGGCCTACGGGCGGCCTGACCGTCTGATCCGGTTGGTCGCCGGCATTCCGGACGATGACGGAACGGTTTTCGCAACGGGTCTGGCGATCGACAAAAAAATACTCAAGCCAGTGGAAACGGTCATTGTACAAGTGAACCGGCGCAGAAAACCCCTCATCGAGAAACGTATCCCTCTGCGTGGAGCGGAAGATCCTTACCGCATGGCGCCAGCGGGGGAAAATCTGGCTGTCCTGTCCGATATGGACGGGCGGGTCAGGCTGGCTTTTTACGGGATGGACGGCGCATTCAAAAGCGAACGGATGTTTGCGGAACCCGGATACATGCTGGAAGCTGCCGATCTTGCTGCGGACGGAAAAGGACTGATCGCCCTGTTCCATGCCAGCCGGGCGAAGCGTCCGGGCGATGAATACAGCATCGTCGCGCGGTTGTCGGAGATAGGGACGGTCGTCTGGCGGCGGACCTATCAGCCGGGGCCGGACAACATGCTGATGGATATTGTGCCTGACGGTGGAGGCGGTTATGTCGCCGCTGGACGCATCCGGAACGAGGATGGACGGCAGGCAGGATGGATTATGCGCCTCGGCGGTGACGGAGCCATTTTGTGGCAGCGCAGCTATGCGCGGGGCGCTTTCGCCTTGATGCGTGGCGTCGCCGTTTTGGCGGACGGCTATGCCGTGGCGGGCGAGGCACGTCCTTTTGACGGTGGGGCTGGATCGGCCTGGATCATGAAAACCGATGGGCAGGGCAGCCCGGTCTGGCAACGCTTTTACCGGCGCGAGGATTCAAGTCTGGGGGCATTCGGGCTGGCCTCCCTTCCGGACGGACGGATTGAGGCGGCCCTGAATGCGCGTGCCGGGAAGGGATCGAAAGATCCGGATCACATACGTCTTCTGACCCTCTCACCCAACGGCGTTCTGCTCAAGGAACAAGATCATCTGCGCGGCATCGGCGCGCGTGGACGGGATTTCAGCGTCGATCAGGCCCATCGCAGGGTCGTGACAGCCTCGATGGATGGCGGAAAGGACTCCGAAACGCAATCTTCGTCGCGTTATCAGGGCTGGGTGTTCGTAACGGAAGAGTCTCCGTCTTACGTCGATCCCTGCGTCGCGCCATGAATGATGAAGATGACGATCTTCCCGACGAAGCGGGCGGCGGATCTTTTTCAGGAAATGCCATAAGCGCCGGGCGCTTCGATAAAGTTCTGGCCGAAGTATTTCCCCGGCTGTCACGGACACGGCTGAAAAATCTGATCATGGAAGGCAGCGCGTTACTGGATGGCATGACGTGCCGCGATCCATCGGCAGCAGTGACGGCCGGGCAGGCCCTGGGCGTTGACGTACCCGCGCCGGTAAAATCATATCCGGAACCGGAGAGTATCCCGCTGGATGTCGTGTATGAGGACGATCATCTTCTGGTCATCAACAAACAGGCCGGTCTGGTGGTGCACCCGGGGGCGGGAAATCCGTCGGGTACGCTGGTCAATGCTCTGTTGCATCACTGTGGCGAGACGCTGTCAGGCATCGGCGGGGTCTTAAGGCCCGGCATCGTCCACCGTCTGGACAAGGATACGACGGGGCTGATGGTCGTCGCCAAATCGGATGCCGCGCATCGCGGGCTGGCGGAACAACTGTCCGACCGGTCGCTGAGCCGGGAATATCGCGCCGTCGTCTGGAAAATTCCAGTGCCGCCCGCAGGACGGATCGACAGGCCACTGGCCCGCAGCGGGGCGGACAGGCAGAAAATGGCTGTCGTGCGGAAGGGCGGGCGACAGGCAGCGACACAGTACCGTATCGTCGAACGCTATGGCGATGCGGCATGCCTTCTGAATTGCAGGCTTGAGACCGGACGGACGCATCAGGTCCGCGTGCATGCGGCTTCCATTGGGCATCCCTTGATCGGTGATCCTCTTTACGGGCTGCAGGCGACAGCTCAACGTGCATTGCTGAAAAAAACAGGTCTCAATGAAGTCAGCAGAGAGAGCATTCTGGCGTTTCCCCGGCAAGCCCTTCACGCTTGGCGGATCGGGTTTATACATCCTGTGAACGAAGAGGATATGGCCTTTGAAGCCCCTATTCCGAAGGATATAAGCCAACTTATTTACCATTTAAAATCAAATAATTAGATGATTTCTTTGGATTTGCATAAAATTTTATGCAATACTGGAAAAAGAGTGAGGATTGGTGCGGCGGCTGAGGGAGTTCAACGTAGCATTTCACTTTTTCGATCCGGGTATTTCTCCTTTATAAAACTTTCAAACCGCCCTTCGGGGCGGTTTTTTGTTGGGATTATTTCACAATGTCGCCCCAGTTTTCCGTTATCGCGCGGTATGACAGCGGGGTGGTCAGATCGTATAGAGGAAGGGGATTGTCGATACTCTGGCCGCTGTCGCGACCAAAAGGAGCAGCGGTCTGGCGGGCCACGCTGCCATCCGGGACCAGCGGGATATTGCCGATAGGCAGACGAAGGCGCAGCCCGCTGGCGAGATTCGACTCTCCACCAAAAATATTGATGTCACTCCGGTTGGTTGCGGTCACAAACGCTTCCAGCGAAGCACCGTTGCGGAAAGCGTTGGTCAGGGAGAGTGTGCCGCCGATGTCTTCCGCCAGATAACGCCCGACCCTGGCCTGCAGCGTCAGATCCGTGCCGGGGATTTCATACCAGGCTTTCAGATGGCCGGTCAGAAGATGATCGCCGTTCACACCAAGGTTGAACGGGATGGCGGGATCGCGTTTCAGGGCTTCCCAGACCTCGGCACCGAAAGCGAAAGTGCGTCCGAAGGGGCGGTACAGGATTTCGCCGCCGAATCCGGCATACATTTCCTCCAGATAACCTGCCGTCAGGGCATAATGCCAGTCTGTGTTCAGACTTTGCATCCAGCTTATATAACTGCGGTCGACGGCGATGCCGCGTGCCGCAAAGGCGTCTTCATCGCTGCGGACAGGCAGCAATGGCTGCAGGCGAAAATCGTTCAAATGTTTTAAATTATTCGCCAGGTTCAGACGCACACCCTGACCGGTCAGAAGATGCCGGGTCAGCATCCGCCGTCCCTCGACGATAAGACCGGTGCGGTAGAGCAGTCCTTGGTCATCCTCCGACAGGCTGGTCTTGCTGTCGAGCGCTACAGTATAAGCGGTGGGCTGCATATCGAGATGGTCAGGAATAGTCGTGCCGTCTGTCACATTGATTTCCGTGTGCCGCCAGATTTCCTGCGGACTGCCGTTTTCCCGCGCCATGGTCTGTTCGAGGTCGCGTGGCATCAGTCTGATCGACGGGCCCTCAAGGCCCAGCAGGGCCGGACGAATCTCGAAAGTTTCGGCATTTCGTCCACCGTAACGTGCCATCGAACGGACTGCGCGCCCTGCCTGTTGCGGCAGTGAAGAGTCAGGAGTCAGCAACAGCCGTGACGCAACGGTATGCCCGTCGTCATCGAAGACGCTGCGCAGCTTCATGTCCTGCTCTGCCGCATCGCTGTCGATCGCGGCAGGGCTTCCGGACCCGCTGCGATAAGGTGGATAGGGCTGCGGCTTCTCCGTTTTCCCTGCGCGGCCTGGCCACCGTCCAATAGGTGCCTGAAAGCTGAGAGAACCATAAATCGCATTGCCTCCGGCAAAAGCCGCACCAAGCGTTATCCAGTCGCGCGGACTATAGCTGAAACCGACCGACCAGGGCTGCGGGGTGTCGAAATCGGGCCGGCTTTGTTCGGCGGCGAAGCTGTCCGCGTTCCAGTCGGCTTTCAGCGTCAGCCCTTCATGCGGTGTATCCCAGGCAACGCCGCCGAACAGTCCTACATTATTGCCCGTGAACCAGTCTCCCGGGCCGTTCGCCTGTTCATCGTCGAAGGTTCGGTTTTTGCCGAAATGTCCCAGAAGAGGCTTTAAGGGATTGCCGATGCGGTTACGGCCCGCCATCCGGCCCCAGCCGATGCCGCCTGTCACATCGAAATCGCCGAAACGTTTGGACAGGACGAGATATTCACCCGCCGTGCGTTTCTGGCCTGCGGCGGATTGCAGACCCAGCGCCACGGCGGGGCGACGCGCCGTCTCGCTCAGCAGCAGGATCTTCAGGTCGATGCCGGGATAAAGGCGATCCGCGTGGCGCAGTGGCGATCCGCCTGTCTCCGTCGTCTGGTGCAGGGCGATATAAAGAGGACGGGCAATCTGCAGCCCCAGGGATCCATGGGTATAGGGGCGCGCGATGGATGCCTGAACACGGACCGTTCCCGGCGCGTCCATCCTGGCGTCGGGGATTGTATTCAGTCCCAAAGGACCAAGGTGGGAAGGCGACGGCCCTTTCGCATAGACTTGCATCCCGGCCAGCGAACATGCCAGGCAACAGACTGCAAGCAGAAGAGAGCGTCGGGTCAAGGTGAAAAGGATCGAATGATGAACAATATTGTCCACCGACTTTCAGGCATTTAAGCGTAGCTGTCAAAACCTTTGGTTGCTCAACGAGGCAGATTCTGGACGACTGTTGCCTTGTGCAGGACGTATTCGCGCCAGATCATATACAGACCTGCGCCGATGATGATGGCCGCGCCGATGATCGTTCGGGTGGTGGGCACTTCATGGAACAGGAAATACCCCAGGATTGCGCCCCAGATGATCTGGGAGTAATGGAACGGCGCGATCATGGCGGTTTCCCTGACCCGGGAGAAGGCGACGGAATAGGCGACCAGACCGCCCATGACGATCGGCGGAATGGCGAGGAACAGGAGCAGATCCGTTCCGGCGGGCATAACGAACGATTTTTCGGCCAGCAGGATGGGCAGGTTGATCAGGACGTTCGCCGCGAAGACGTAGAAGGCGAAGCGAAGGAGAACCGTCTCCCGCCCGATCTTGCGGACCAGGATGCCGTTCGACGCCGCGAACAACACGGCGGACAGGGCAAAGAGATAGCCCAGGCTGCCTTGGCTGAACTGCGGCCCGGCCAGGACCAGAACACCCAGGAAGCCGACCACGATGGCCGTTATCCGGTGCTTGCCGATGCGTTCCTTTAAAATAAAATGCGACATCAGGCACAGGACGAGCGGGGTCAGAAACACGACGCCGTAAAAATCGGTGAGCGGGATCAGGTGAAGCGCATGGACGCCGACCACCGTGCCGAGCGCGCCGCTGATGCCACGCAGAATATGCCATTTGGCCGTCCGTTCTGGCAGGAAGGCTTTCCAGCCATAGCGTAGGGCGATATAGGGAACGATGATAAACAGACCGGCGGTATAGCTGAACACCATGATTTCCGGCACAGAATAGCTTGCCGTCAGCCATTTCATAATGGTGTCGGAAAAAACGTAGAGCAGCCAGCCGGTCAGGGAAATGGAAATGGTTTTGAGGAAAGCGCCGTAATGATGTTCGGACATGAACTCTAAAGGATCCCAGACGTTAAAAAACCCGCGCCCTGCGGGATTTGATGCCCATGATGTGGTCTGACCTCAAGGTAAGTAAATAGCTTCGGGAACTTTTTTTATATTATGTTCCCTGCAAGAGGGTTTCTTTCTGGCCAGGAAGACATTTCCTTCCTATTCTTCCCATGATGCTCAAAAGCTTTTTCCATCATGAAGCGGCGGGCGGCATGGTTTTGATGTTTGCCGCCGTTCTCGCTCTTGTCGCGGCCAACGGGCCGCTGGGGGAAACATACAGCGCCTTTTCCGGCGCGGCGTACCATTTCGTGAATGACGGATTGATGGCCGTCTTCTTCTTTCTCGTAGGACTTGAGATAAAGCGGGAGTTTGCCGTCGGCGAACTCTCAGGGCGTGACCGTGCGATCTTGCCCGTTCTGGCGGCGGCGGGCGGCATGGTGGTTCCGGCGATGGTCTACCTGGCCATGAATGCGGGAAATCCCGAAACGATGCGCGGCTGGGCCATTCCGGCGGCCACGGACATCGCCTTCGCCCTTGGCGTCCTGGCTCTGCTGGGCAGCTGGGTGCCGCCCGCGCTGAAGGTACTGCTGACCGCCATCGCCATCATCGACGATCTGGGGGCTATTGCAATCATTGCCGTTTTCTACTCGCACGGGCTGCAGCTTCTGCCGCTCGGCGGCGCGCTTCTGGCATTGACTGGGCTGTATGCTTTAAACCGGCGGGGCATCGGCCATATCCCGGGATACCTGCTGCTTGGCGTGATGCTCTGGGTCACCGTGTATATGTCAGGCCTGCATGCCACGCTGGCGGGCGTCGCCACGGCGATGTTCATTCCGGTACGCGACCCGCGTGATCTGGCAGACTCGCCTTTGGAGCGCATCGAACATCGCCTGCACCCTTATGTCGTCTTCGGCATCCTGCCCATTTTCGGTTTCGTCAACGCCGGTGTGTCCTTCGCGGGAATGAACCTGTCCAGCCTGTTGGACCCGGTGACTTTGGGGATCATTCTGGGGCTGTTCCTCGGCAAGCAGGCCGGGATCTTTCTTATGCTCTGGGCGGCGATACGCTGCGGCCTGGCCGCGATGCCGGCGGGAGTTTCCGTGCGGCAGCTTTACGGCGTGGCGCTGCTCTGCGGGATCGGCTTCACCATGTCGCTGTTCATCGGCGCGCTGGCGTTTCCGGACCCGGAACGCGAAGCGGCGGTTCGCCTGGGCGTTCTGGCGGGATCGCTGTTATCGGCCTTATGCGGCTACATCGTTTTGGCTTGTGGCTATAAACAGCCGACTAAGAATTTACATAGCTAAGCATTTGCCAAATCATCTTATTTTACTTTGAGTTGTTAACTTTTAGACAACCAAATTGCAGTATCGTTGTGCTGCTAAAAGACTCATTCCGCCTCGATTTTCCGGAGATTTCCATGACAAAGAAGACACCCATAACGGTCGCCAAGGGCGATGGCATCGGCCCAGAAATCATGGACCAGACGCTGCTGATCCTGAAAGAGGCCGGCGCGGCGCTGGATATCGAGGAAATCGAGATCGGCAAGGCAGTCTATGAGCGCGGCGTGAAAACAGGGATCGAGAACAGTTCGTGGGAATCCCTGCGCCGGACGAAAGTCTTCCTGAAATCCCCCATTACGACACCGCAGGGCGGAGGGTTCAAAAGCCTGAACGTCACGGTACGGAAATCATTAGGCCTGTTCGCCAACGTACGCCCCTGCGTATCCTATCACCCATACGTCGAGACCAATTTCCCTACCATGGACATGGTGATCGTGCGCGAGAACGAGGAAGACATTTACGGCGGCATCGAATACCGCCATACGCAGGACGCGGTCGAGGCGGTGAAGATCATCACGCGCCAGGGGTCGGAGCGCATTATCCGCTACGCCTTCGAATATGCGCGTTCGAACGGCCGCAAAAAAGTCACCTGCATGGCCAAGGACAATATCATGAAGATGGCAGACGGCCTGTTCCACCGCGTTTTCGACGAGATCGGCGAGGAATATCCCGACATCGAAAAGAATTTCATGATCATCGACATCGGCTCCGCCAAGATCGCGGCGAAGCCGGACCAGTTCGATGTGATCGTCACGGAAAACCTTTACGGCGACATCATTTCCGACATCGCGGCGGAAGTCACCGGTTCGGTCGGCCTCGGCGGATCATCCAACGTCGGCACGGATTTCGGTATGTTCGAGGCGATCCATGGCAGCGCGCCGGACATCGCGGGCAAGGGCATCGCCAACCCGTCGGGCCTGCTGCTCGGCTCCATCATGATGCTGACCCATATCGGCCAGAACGACGTGGCGGAACGTGTGCATAATGCCTGGCTGAAAACGATCGAGGACGGCATTCATACGGGCGACATTTTCCGCGCCGGTCAGTCGAAGGAAAAAGTGGGCACGGACGCTTTCGGCAAGGCCGTTATCGCGCGCCTTGGCCAGAAGCCTCAGAAACTGAACCCTGTCGCCTATACGTCGGGGAAATCGGGCGCCATGAAAATGCCGCCGATGAAGCCGCGCGTGACGCAGACGAAGGACCTGGTCGGCGTCGACGTATTCGTGGACTCCACGGCGGGCGATCCGAACAAGCTGGCCGCGCTGGTCAAGCCGCTGTTGACCGAAGGGCTGAAGCTGGATTCGATCTCGAACCGCGGCACGAAGGTCTGGCCGGACGGCCAGCCGGAAACGTTCTGCGTCGATCACTGGCGCCTGCGCTTCATGGGCGCCGGGAACGGCGTGTCGCACCAGTCGGTGATCGCGCTTCTGAACGCTTTCTGCGACGCGAAGCTGGATTTCATCAAGGTCGAGCACCTGTATAATTTCGACGGAAAACCGGGCTTTTCGGCATCGCAGGGCGAATAATCAGCCTGCCGTAACCGTGACGAATTTGTCTTGGCTGTCCTGAAACGACAGGTCTCCGGTGAAGTTCGCCTGATCCAGCACATGCATGTATTTGCGGCGCATCGCCTGACGCATCTCGGGGCTGATGAATTTTTGTGTCCGGACGATCAAGTCGATGCGGTCCGTCTTGGCCAGCCCGTCCAGTTGCACCGCGCCCATACGCGTAAGGTTCAGATCGAAAATAAAGCGTGTGGTGCGGGCGCCGTCTGCCTTTTGCAGATCCTGCCGCCCGCCATCCTGCCGGAACCAGAGCATCGCTTTCTGAAACTGGCCGTCATAATAAAGCGGCATCGGAAAGGCTTTCCAGTCCTGGATTGCCGGGTCCGATGAGAATTTGTTGACGGTATTCATATCCCCGGCAAGACGCGTCAGAAGCTCCGTTTTATCCGCGCGGCGAAGGATCTCCGCTTTATTTCCGAGCCAGAGTTCCGGGTCGCCGGAACGTACGGCGACAAGAAACAGCAAAGCGGCGGCGGGGAGCTGCGCCGGCAGGGATGGATTGGGCGCGATATGTGCAAAGGCCTGTAATGCTTGCGGTGCGGTCTGGGCAAAAGTGGTGGCCAGCTCTTCCAGAACCGGCCATTCTGGACCAGGCAATAAATCGAGCGATGCAGGCGTTGCGGCAGGTGAGACGGCGGGTGTGAGCGTCATCTGAGGCGTAAAGACAATCCGCGCGCCGGGCGTAACATTGGATGCCGGGAATTGCATGACGAATGATTGCGGCCAGATCGTTCCCGACGACGTAAGGGAAAGAACCGGCAGTCCCGCGCCGGTAAAGCCTTCGACCGTAGCGAATGATTGCCCGGCAAAAAGCGGCGCGGAAAAGAGCGCTGTCAGGGATTTGGCGGCAAAGATCATGGGAAGGAAAGAAGGCTGCATTGACTGGACGCGAATATCCATTTTGCCCAGATGGTATCCGCCGGACTGGAACAGAACCGGTTCGCCCGACATGACGTTTCCCGGAACGACCTGGTTGCTGCCGATTGTAAATGGTCCAAAAGCCGGCAATCCCTGAAATGAAGCCGGAGGTACTAGTCCGAGAGGCGAAGGTGTCAGGGAAACCGGAAGAGCAAAGGGGGAAGATGGCGGCAGCGCACCGTTGAAAAAGGCAGGTCCTGATAACGGTAGATTTTGCGCCGACGGATTCTGCAGCAGCGGAACCGGTGTGGCATTCGGTAAAGATGGTACGGACAGCGGCCGCGCCGGGGGTAAAAGATTTCTGGCTTCTGGGATCAGCACGGGCAGGGCGGGCGGTATCTGCATCCTCCCGGGAACGGTGTCCATGGTCTGTTGCGGCAGGGCGGGCAAAACAGTCTCGCCCGGCGGCAAAGGGATCAGGCGAACCGGCTGCCCGTTTTCAAGGATGAAGGATTGAGGCTGAGCTGGCAAGGCCTCGACAGGTAACGGGCGCGGCGGGAGCTGATCGACTCGCGGAATAGTGGGTGTGCTGGCCGGCAGGGAAGGCGTCTGCGGAACGGGTACCTGGGAAGAGGGAGCGGGCGGGGCGTCCACAACACGCAGGACGGCAGCACGGGGCGGATTTCCCGCCGGTATGTCAACTTCTACCGGCTGGCCGGGCGGCAGGATGCGTGGCGGACGGAAGGCAATGGTGATGTCGCCCTGATCCGTGGCGACGGTAACGCTGCCGTCGCGGTTCGTTTGCCTGACAGTGCCTTCAATGTGAACGGGACGCGCGACCTGCTGAAGGCTTTCCGGCGTTTCGACAAGCGCAGCCCGGACATCTCCGTGCGCGACCGGAGGCAACATAGTGACAGGGGAAAGGGGAGGAAGAGGCGGGGTTTCGGCCATGGGGTTATTCTAGCACATATGACGTTGTTCTGGACGGAGTTAGTGATCGTCATGTCTTGAGCGGTGTCGGCAGAACTCCCTCCCCCTGGGGGGAGGGTCGGGGTGGGGGCACAGACCGCTGGTTTGGGGCCTAAAGTCCTCGGCCTGTACACTTTCTCCAACCCCTTCCTCAGGGAGGGGCTTTAAGGTTTAAATCGCCGCGGTTTTCCGGTTGGCCTCGGCCAGTTGCTTGACAACAGCATGGGCGATGTCCTCGACATTCTCGGCCGCTTCGGCATGCGGGGAACGGATAAGGATTGGCGTCTGGTGGCGGATTGAGTCTTTTACGCGCGGATCTGCGGCAATCATTCCTGCAAGAGGCGGGGATAGCCGAAGGAAATTCTCGCATGCTTTCAGAAGGGTACGATAGGTTTTTTCACCTTCGCTTGAACTGGGAGCCTGATTGACCACGATGCTGACATGCTTCGACATGCCCGCTGCATTGCCAAGTTTTATAAAGGCATAGGCATCCGTCAGCGAAGTCGGCTCGTCAGTCGTGATCAGGAGCGTTCGCGTGGCGGAGGCAGACATCATTCTGACCGTGCGGTCCACGCCCGCGCCGAGGTCGATGACGACAACATCGTAATTATCGGCGACTTCCAGCAACTGGTCTCGCAGGACCGTCAGGCGCTGGCTGGGAAGGGCAGACAGGGAAGCCTGGCCGGAGCGTCCGGCGATAATGTCGAAGCTTCCTTCCTCATACCGTTGCACGATCTTGTCGAGACCGAGACGCCCGCGGATGACATCATTCAGGTCGCGCTTCGGCATCAACCCCAGTTGTACGTCCACATTGGCAAGGCCAAGATCGCCATCGAACAGCAGGGCCTTTTTACCCATCTTCGCCAGCGCGTGAGTCAGGGTAATGGAAAACCATGTCTTGCCGACGCCGCCCTTGCCGCTGGCGACCGCGACGATATTATGGCCGCGCCGGAAGGTGGGGCCTGCGGTTTCGAGGTCGGAGGGCGTTTGAATGGCGGCGGTCACGGGATCGGTCATGGTTCAATGTCCTGCGTTCGCGGTTTGGCGCTTGCGGGCGGGCGGGGCGGTTCTGCTTGGCGGCTGTGCAGCCTGGGGCATCAGCAGCGCGGCGAGGCGGCGCGGGGTCAGCGCAAACAGCCCGTCCGCCACTTTGGCTGTATGGGATCCTTCTGCAAAGACCATGCCCCCGTGATGTGCGGCGGAAAGGACTCCGCCGAGGCGGCGCGCAATGTCCAGCCGGGTCGGAATAACCGAACGGACGCCCAGCGCGGCATAGGCGCGGCCGATTTCGCCGGACTCGTCGGCGTCAATTCCTGCGGGCATGACCAGCACGGGTTCTATATCTCCCGCTGCAGCAAGACGCGCCAGATCCTTCATTTCTTCGGGATTGAAGGGATTGATCCCGGCGGTGTCGATCAGTGTCAGGTCCGCGCCCCGCGCCAGGTCCAGCTCATCGCGCAATTGCTTTGGACTGGACGCCTTGGCGAGGTTCGTACGCAGGATCTTGGTGAAGGCGGAAAGCTGTTCCACCCCGCCCGCGCGGACGGAATCGGTGGTCAGCACGGCAATCCGCTGGCCGGACATGACTGCACGGGTAGCCAGCTTGGCGGTCGCCAGAGTCTTGCCCGCGCCTGGCGGGCCGACCAGCATCAGAGCGCGTTTGTCCTTGCGCTGGGCAAGCGGGCGGAAGGAGAAGAGATGTTCCAGCGCGGCGACCAGAGCGACATCCGCCTGCGCCTCGCCCATGACGGTCGCGCAGGAAATGACCTGGTCGGTGATATCTTCCGGCACGCCATGCCGAAGCATGACATCGGTCAGCTGCTCCACCACCGCGCTTTCCTCATCTTCCTCGTCATACTGCAGCCAGTCATTACGGCCTGCCGGGCGAGGAGCAGCGCTTTCGGTTTCGATTTCAAAATAGGGGGCGTTGAAACGATCGTCCTGATAATGGTCGGCATGCTCCACCGCTGCCGTCACGCGCACGGCTTTCCCGCCATTTTCCTCGCGGGTGGCGACAATGATGGCATCTTCACCGAGTGTGTCGCGGACCATCTGCATCGCTTCTTTCATGGTCTTGGCATAGAAGGACTTTAATCGCATGGAGGGGCCGTTTACGA
>JBDHTS010000048.1:0-18382 GCA_039808845.1 Alphaproteobacteria bacterium
CTTCGAGGTTCAGCGCCATGCCCTTGATACCGCCAGGAAATTACACCATCTCGCCCGCACGGACCTGATCCAGGCCGTAAATGCGCGCCACGCCGTCACCGACGACCAGGACCTGGCCGATCTCGGCCACATCGGCCTGCGCGCCGAACTCGGCGATCTGCTTTTTCAGGATCTCGGAGATTTCTGCCGCACGGATTTCCATTTTTTTATGTCCTTTATATTCAGTTTTTTTACCACGAAGATCACGAAACGCACGAAGAGATTGTTATAAAACAAACCTCTGTATTCCATCCTTGAACATTTTTGAATTGAAGTTGATCAGCAAACCGGCCTTTATGTTGGAAAGCTTCAAATATGTCAGAAGCTGCGCCTGATGAATGGGCAGAGTCTTCTCAACGCTTTTAAGTTCAATAATCAATTCCTTGTTGACGAGGAAATCGAGCCTGTATCCGATATCGATCTTTTCGCCATCGAAAAATATTGGCACAACAAGCTGCCTTTGAAAGAAAACTCCTCTTTTCCTCAAGGTAATGGCCAAACATTCCTCATAAGCGCTTTCCAGAAGTCCGGGGCCCAGTTGCTGATGCACATAAAAAGCAGCGTCAACAACCTGCGTCGATATATCCCCCTCTGCTATATGGCTTGCGTTAGCCGCATACATCTTCGTGCTCTTCGTGTGCTTCGTGGTTCATCATTTTTAAGCTGCTTTGCCAGCGCCCATGGCGCGTTTCAGGCGGTCCAGTTTGCTCCGGACCGAACTGTCGATCTGTTTCGACCCCACGGTCACGACCATGCCGCCCAGCAGGTCCCTGTTGATCTCGACGTCCAGGGTCACATGCGACCCCATCGCCTTGCCCAGCTGTTCCTGCAGCGCCTTCGTCTGCTCGGGCGTCAGGGCATAGGCCGTCTGCACCTTCGCCGTCCGCTCGCCCCGGCGGCGGGCGGCTTCAACGCGAAAAGCCTTGATAACACTGTCCAGCATCGCCAGGCGGCGGTTGGCCGCCAGAACGCCCAGGAAATTGGCCGTCAATTTCTGGAATTTCGCCTTTTCCGCCAAGGCGGTAACCGCGGTTTTCTGGCTGTCCCGGCTGGACAAGGGATTCGTCGCAAGCAGCCTTAGATCCGGGGAGGAAGCCAGCATGGCGGCCAGATCCTCAAGGTCGCGTTCGACCCTGGCGTCCACGCCGTCCTTCTGCGCCATGTCCATCAGGGCGGCGGCATAGCGGGAGGCAACAAGGCCTGACTGAGTGGATACCGCCGTCACGTCTTCTCCGTGGCAAAAAGCTTGCGAGTTTCTTGTGGCGTGGATGTACCACATGACCTGGGCAAAACGCAAGGCCCCTCTATGCCCCGAATGCGTTTTCGCCTGCCGCGTTCCGGCTTGCCGCGCCCTGCTTTCACGGATACAATCGCCCTTTCGAACAGGCAGGGGCGCATGAACAAGACACTGTTGCTTTTTATCGTCATTATCATCGAGGGTTATGCCGTCCTTGCCACCGAGCTTCTGGCCATCCGCCAGATCATCCCGTATGTGGGCAGCGGGACCGATATCGTCTCGATCATCATCGCTGCCGTCCTGATGCCTCTGGCGGTCGGCTATTACTACGGCGGACGCTATCGTCCGTTCAAGGTCAAGGGCAAGCTTGTCACCGTCCGGCGCAAGCTGATCCGTAACATCCTGATCGCCGCGACGATCCTTCTTCCTGGCCTGTCCTATTTCACGATACAGGTTTTCTTTATCACCCTTCTGTCGGAAGGCATTGGAAACCGCATTTTGATGACCACGCTGTATGCCCTGATCTTCCTGGTCACGCCTGTGTTTCTTCTGGGCCAGACCGTGCCGCTGGTCAGCAATTTCTTTTCCAGCCAGAAGCTGTCACGGATCACGGGGAAGATGCTGTTCTGCTCAACGACAGGGTCGTTTCTCGGCGCGATCGTTTCAACGCTCGTCCTGATGACCTATGCGGGCGTCAGCAATACGGTCAACGCTGTTTTTCTTTTGCTGGCGTTTCTGGTTTTCATCCTCAGCAAGAGTAAGCTGTCTGAACAGATAATCTATATGGCGGGCCTCACTGCCGTAGCGGTTTTCCTCAATTCCCCTTTCGTGCTCAAGCCTTTTCATATCGTCCAGGACAACGCCTATAACACCACCAGCGTTGTGGAGGATGAAAAAGGCCTGCATCTGATCCAGAACAACAACGATTCCTCGCTGATAGGCCCGAACGGCGAACATCATCCCTATGTCGAATTCGTCGAGCGTCATTACATCGACCCGACTTTCAACGACAAGGTCGCGCCGAAGAAAATCCTGGTTGTCGGGGCCGCCGGCTTCACATTCGGGATAAAGGATCTGAAAAACGATTACACCTATGTCGATATCGACAAGGATATCCGGAAGACCGCCGAACAGTATTTCCTCAAGCAGAAACTGGGCCCGAACAAGCGTTTCGTGGGGGAGGACATCCGCTCCTTCCTGACCCGGGAGCCGCAGAAATACGATCTGATCTTCCTGGACGCGTTCCTGGGCAACCTGACCCTGCCGGAACAGCTCGCGACGCGGGAATTCTTCCTGCAGGTCCGGAACGCGCTCAAGCCGGACGGCATCATGGTGGCCAACTTCATCGCCTCGCCCAGCTTCCGGGGCACGTTCAGCCAGAATATCGACAACACGCTGCGCTCGGTGTTCCCGCATCTGGGCCGCCAGGTCATCCAGCCGGATTTCGACGGATGGGCGACGGACGAGGCAGCGGCCAGCAATCTCATTTACTCATGGCGCAACAATCCGGCGGAAAGCAGCAAGGTTTACACGGACGATAAAAACCAGGTATCGCTGGATAAGCCCCGCAAGAACCCGATCGCCTATTTCCTGGAGCAGGAAAAGGAAAAACAGCAGCAACAGAACGGGCAGGCAGAGGGCCACGCTCCACAGTAGATCAGGACCAACCCGTGCCCCTTTCCGCCCTTCTCCTGCTGATCGTCTTTCTGGAGGGGTATGCCGTCCTGTCGGTCGAATTGCTGGCGATCCGGTCGCTGATCCCGTTTGTGGGTGCGGGGACAGACACCGTTTCTATCGTCATAGCGTCCGTGCTGTTACCTTTGGCTCTCGGCTACCATGCCGGGGGCGGTATACGAAAAAAGGCAGGCGGTCTGACGCTAAGGCAGCGCCTGCTGGTAAACTGGCTGGTTGCCTCCGCCATTTTGGGCCCCGCCCTGTCTTACCCCTTTCTGGACTGGCTTTTCAAAAGCCCCTACATGCTGGCAGGCTGGGATAACCGGGTTGCGCTGACGGTCGTCTATACGGCATTTTTCATTGCCGGCCCGGTCTATCTTCTGGGCCAGACCCTGCCGCTCCTCTCCGCTTTTTTTCCGCGCGCGCATATCCGCAGCCTGACCGGCCGCATTCTGCTTTTTTCGACACTGGGGTCTTTCATGGGCGCCGTGTTCTGCACGCTCGTCCTGATGACATGGCTCGGCGTGCATTATGCCATTGCGGTGACGATCGGCTGCCTGACGCTCATGATCCTGCTGCTGGCCCGCAATCCCGTATCAAAGGAAGGCATCGCCGCCATTGCCTGTCTTATTCTCGCTCTGGTGATGAACAACGCGGCTCTGCTGCAACGCTACGGCATCGTCGCCAACAACCGTTATCATGTGGCGCAGGTGGAGGATCTGGGAAACACGCGCCTTTTCCGTTTGAACGGCAGCCAGTCCTCCGCCATCTTCCATGACGGGCGCGAAGGCACCAGCTATATCGACTTCATGGAGCAAGCCTTCATCGCCTCTCCCCTGCCCGGCAAGCGCAAAATCCTGGTCATCGGCGCGGGCGGCTTTACGCTGGGCGATCACGACACACAGAACGAATACACCTTTCTGGATCTCGATCCTCAATTGCAGTCCCTCGCCGAACGGACTTTCCTGAAGCATCCTCTATCGCCCAACAAGAAATATGAACCGGTGGAGGCCCGTGCCTGGCTGAACCGGACGGCGGAACGCTATGACGTGATCATCCTCGATGCCTTCAACAGTCTTTCCCTGATGCCGGAACACCTGACGACACAGGAATTTTTCCTTCAGATAAAATCCGCCCTGAACCCCGGCGGTGTTTTTGCGGCAAATATCATCGCCTCGCCCTCTTTCGCCGACAGTTTTTCGGTGCGTATGGACAACACGCTGCGCTCCGTCTTCCCGCATCTCAACCGCCAGGTTTTGTCCAGCGGCAACAACTGGAGCGCCGCAACCGCCAATATCATCTATAGCTATTACAACGATCCGTCTGCCGATCCGGTGCTTTATACGGATGACAGAAATACATCCGCCTTCGACAGACCCCTGCGTGGGCGCTGATCCCGCTATAAAAAGCTCTGCGGGTCGATATCGATATAAACACGGACGCTGGCCGGAACCTTGAGGCCGCCCACCCATTCGGCCAATGCCTTCTGGATATTCAGTTCCTTGTCGGCCCTGACCAGCAAGCGCCTCCGGTATAGCCCGCGCAGCCTGTATAAAGGCGCGTCCGCCGGTCCGAATGTCTGAATGCCCGGACCGTGCGGCGCGGAAGCGCCCAGCGCCTTCGCCACATCGCGCACCTGTGCCTCCTGCTTCCCCGCGACGATAATCGCGGCCAGACGGCTGTAAGGCGGCATCTGCGCGCTTTCCCGCTCCTGCGCCTCCGCCTCCAGAAACGCGTCGCGCTCGTTGCTGGTCAGGGACTGCATGACCTTGTTGCGCGGATAGAAGGTCTGCAGGAACACCCGGCCCTGCAGTTTCTCGCGCCCCGCCCGGCCCGCCACCTGATGCAGCAGCTGGTACGTCCGTTCCGCCGCGCGCAGGTCGCCGCCCTTCAGCCCGATATCCGCGTCCACGACTCCGACCAGGGTCAGCTTCGGGAAATGATGCCCTTTCGCGATGATCTGCGTGCCGATGATGATGTCGTAGGCATGATCGCGGATCTCCTGCAGCAGGCGCCGCAATTCATCCTGGTTTTCCGCCGTGTCGCTGGCCAGCACGACCGTGCGCGCCTCCGGGAAATATTCTTTCACTTCCTCCAGCACGCGTTCCACGCCCGGGCCGCAGGCGGCGAAGTTGCCCGCATCGCCGCAGGACGGGCATATCTTGGGCATCGGGACCCCGTATCCGCAATGGTGGCATTCCAGCCGTCCCCGTTTCTTGTGCTCCACCAGCCACGCGGTGCAGCGCGGACAGTCCATGCGATGGCCGCAGGTGCGGCACAGCGTCAGCGGCGCATAACCGCGGCGGTTGAGAAACAACAGGCTTTGCTCGCCCGCTGAAAGCGTCTCATCAAGCGCTTTGCGCAAGGTCGGCGCGATAAAATGCTGACGTTCCGGCTTGTCCGCCTTCATATCGATGACCTGCACATCGGGCAAAGCCGCGCCGCCATGCCGGCCCGGCAGATGCAGGTGCGTGTACCGCCCCGCCCAGGCGTTGGCCATGGTTTCGAGGGACGGCGTGGCGGAAACAAGAACGACTGGAATTTTCTCCAGATGCGCGCGCACCACCGCCATGTCGCGCGCGTTGTAAATGACATTGTCTTCCTGTTTGTAGGCGGGATCGTGCTCCTCATCCACCACGATCATTCCAAGATCGGGAAACGGCAGGAACAGCGCCGAGCGCGCGCCGACGATCACCTTCGTCCGCCCCTCCGCCACGCCCCGCCACGTCTTCCGCCGCTGCGCGGGCGTCAGCGCCGAATGCCACAGCGCCGGACGGCAGCCGAACCGGGATTCGAACCGGTCGAGGAAGGCGTTGGACAGCGCGATTTCCGGCAGCATCAGCAGCGCCTGCCGCCCGGCGCGCAGCGCCTCCGCCATCGCCTCGAAGTAAACTTCCGTCTTCCCCGCCCCCGTCACGCCGTCCAGAAGCGCCGCGTGAAAGGATCCTTTCCGCGCCGCCTCCCGCAAATGCTCCGCTGCCGCGTGCTGAGCGGGTGAAAGCGATGGACCGGGCCGTGTGAAGTCAGGATAAGAACAGGGGGCTGGAGAATCGATGGATACTGTTTCCAGCAAACCCTCCTTCGCCATGCTGCGGATCACTTCCGCGCTGGACCCGGAACGTTTTACCAGATCCTTCAAAGTCCTGGCTTTTCCATCTTCCAAAACCGCCAGAACATTGCGCCGCCGCGGCGACAGGCGCATTACGCCTCCCTCTCCCCAAGGGGGAGAGGGGGCATCAGGGGCGATTCTGTAAGCCACAACCCCATCCCCCCGCTCCAGCGCCTGGGGCACGCTCAGCGCCATTTTCAGGACGAAGCCTTTCGGCGACATCGTGTATTGCGCCACCCAGTCGACGAAGCGCCTTTGCGCGTCCTTCACCGGCGGCACGTCGCAGCGGGCGATCACGGCTTTCAGCTTTTTCCCCTGCGCCGCGTCCGGCGCGCCGTCCCACACCACGCCCGGCACGGTCCGGCTGCCCAAAGGGACCAGCACAACGTCCCCCGGCGCCAGTATCATCCCGTCCGGCACGGCATAGCTGTACACCCGGTCGACCGGCGCCGAAACCAGAACGCCAGCCATGGTGTTTTCAGGGAAGAGAGACGTCATGGCGGCCAGCCTAGCATAGCGTGCCGATGGATACAGCACGGTTGCGAATCCGGCTGCGGCATTGTACTAATCAGCCCAGATCAACCAAGGAATCCGCGCCCATGAAATTCTTCGTCGACACCGGTGACATCAACGACATCCGCGACCTGGCCTCGACCGGCCTGCTGGACGGCGTGACGACCAACCCGTCCCTGATCGCGAAGGCAGGCAAGCCGTTCATTCCCCTGATCGAGGAAATCTGCGCCGTGGTCGACGGGCCGGTCAGCGCGGAAGTCGCCGCGACCGATTACGAGACCATGCTGAAGGAAGGCCAGAAACTGGCGAAAGTGGCAAAGAACGTCGCGGTCAAGGTGCCCCTGACGCCCGCGGGCCTGAAAGTCTGCAAGCAGTTGTCCGACAACGGCACGATGGTGAACGTCACGCTCTGCTTTTCGGCGGCGCAGGCCATTCTGGCCGCCAAGGCGGGCGCGGCCTTCATCTCCCCCTTCGTGGGCCGCCTGGACGACCTGGCGCAGGACGGGCTGCAATTGATCGCCGATATCGTTGAAATCTATGGCAATTATCCGAACTGGAACACGGAAATACTGGTCGCCTCGGTGCGCCACCCGGTCCATATCGTCGAATCGGCCAAGATGGGCGCGCATGTCGTGACCTGCCCGCCCGCCGTCATCCGCCAGCTCTATAACCATCCCCTGACCGATAAAGGCTTGGCCGCCTTCGTCGAGGACTGGAAAAAAACCGGCCAGAGCATTCTCTGATTTTCTTGCAATTTTTCGCTTAGGGATGCTAGGAACGGCCCATGATTATACCTGCGCTTATGGATGCTTTTGGAACGGCAGCTGAAAAAGCCATACGCTTTGCCGATGCGCGTGCCATGATCCCGCCATGTCAAGAATCCATGGAAAAACTCGATGCGGCTGGCTGGCAAATCGAATATCGTACGGTTGTGGGCCTTCGCCCTGTTCCCCCTATTGCCATCATTACGAGTCCTGAGGGCCGTCCTGTCATCAATCGTTATGACACTCCTGAAGATTATGCGCGCTATCTCCGGGCACGTTATACCGCCGTCTACGGCAAGGCTGACAACGGTCCCTCTTTAGGCTAGACTCATCGGAATTCCCTCCTCAACCGGAGTTTCCGATGCCGGACGCCATGACCCAGAAAAAGCCGCCTTCCCTCTCGCCCGACGCCGTTGCCGCCTGGCTGAAAGACCATCCCGATTTCTTCCAGAAGCATCCCGACGTGCTGGACAAAATGGCGCCGCCGAAGCAGAAATCCGGCAAGGGCGTCGCGGATTTCCAGTATTACATGGTCCAGCGCCTGAAAGCCGACCGGGACGAGGTGCTGGAATCCACGCGCGAGATCGTCGAGAACAGCCGCGCCAACATGAACAACCAGGCGCGCGTGCACAAGGCGATCCTCCTGCTGCTGGAATCGCGCAGCTTCGAGGATTTCATCCGCACCATCACGATGGATTTCGCCGCGCTGCTGGACGTGGACATCATCAGCCTGGCCATCGAGGCGTCGGGCAAGGTCATCCCGCAAATCACCCTGTCCGGCGTCCGCGCCCTCCCGCCCGGCAGCATCGCGCAGCTGACCGAAGGCCAGCCGGTGCTGCTGGAGGCCGGGATTGCGGGGCTTGAGGCGCTGTACGGCGGCGGCGCGCGGCTGGTGAAGTCCCAGGCGCTGGTCAGGCTCGACATCGGCCCGGATGCCCCCGCCGCCCTGCTCGCCTTCGGCAGCCGCGACCCCAGCCTGTTCCATGCCGGACAGGGCACCGAACTGATCTCCTTCATGTGCCAGGCCATCGCGCGCATGATGAATCTCTGGCTGGATACCGACACGGAAGAATGAGCGCCTCCCTTTACGGTCGCTGCGCCCCCGATCTCGCCGCCGCGCTGGAATCCTGGATCCGCTGGCTGAAAGTCGAAAAGAACGTCTCCCCCCACACGCTGCGCGCCTATACCGGCGACGTCGCGCAGTTCGTCGCCTTCCTGTGCGATCATCATGGCCAGCCGCCCGCGCTGAAAGATATTTCCGACGCCGGCCTGCGCGATTTCCGCGCCTGGATGTCGCGCCAGGCCATGAACGGCAGCAGCGCCGCCAGCCGCGCCCGCGCCCTTTCCGGCATCAAGAACCTGTATAAATGGCTGGACCGCGAAGGCTTGCTGCATAACGCGGCGCTGAAAGCCGTGCGGTCGCCGAAGCTGCCGCGCAAGCTGCCGCGCCCGCTCTACGAAAAACAGGCTTTCGACGTTCTGGACGCCAGCGCGATTGGCGAAGCCTGGACGAAAAAGCGCGACCGCGCCCTGCTGACCATGCTTTATGGCTGCGGCCTGCGGATCGACGAGGCTTTATCGCTGAACATCGCCGACGCCCCGCGCGAGGGTTTCCTGCGCGTGATGGGCAAGGGCCGCAAGGAACGTCAGGTGCCGGTGTTAAGCATTGTCGAGGATACGCTGAACGCCTACCGCCGCGCCTGCCCCTATCCGGAAAGCCCTGCCCGCCCGATCTTTCTCGGCGCGCAGGGCAAACGCCTGCGCCAGCAGCTGGCCCAGAAAACCATGCGTCTGATGCGCATCGAACTCGGCCTGCCCGAAACCGCCACGCCCCACGCCCTCCGCCACAGCTTCGCGACCCACCTGCTCCAGAACGGCGCGAATTTAAGGGAAATCCAGGAACTCCTCGGCCACGCCTCGCTGAGCACGACGCAGCGCTACACGGATATCAACGCCAAGGAATTGATAGCAGTTTATAAAAACGCTCATCCCAGAAACATCAATCAAGAATAGTCAGATTGAAAAATTCGGCGTTCAGCGGTATTTTCAAACCTGCGGCAAGACGGGACAGGGAATACATCCATATAGGAGCATCCATGGCCAAAATATGCTCCCATTCCGGAAGTTCCTGATCGCCTCGCAAAGCCTTGATTGTCTTCCAGAACTCCCCGCCTTTGCCCGGCCCTTGCAAAACCTCGATGGTTTTGGTCGTTGAGTCGTCAGGGGTTAGCGTACCGTCGAAATCCCAGACAATAGCAATATTAGGCATATCAAGGCGTTTTGACGCTTCTTGTTTCGACAAAACGTCCCGTTGACGCGTCTCTTCTTATAGAAGAAGACAGGAGAACATAAGAGGACTTATCATACTGATATGTCGCTGGATTTTTGACTTCTTTGGTGTTCTCTGTTTTAGGCATGACGCTCTCCTTGAAAGCGTATTCTAGCAAATCTGAGATAGTCGAAAAACATCTATCAGCTTGGTTGAACATTTATGCAGGATTATTTCAGATACGCTTGGCTTTGGATGATTTTTGACAAAGCACCGCTGCGCTTGTTATGACTACTGGATGCCGGAAAAATCGGATTTCATACGCCGTATCGAAGATGTCTACGATGGGTTAAAAGCCCAGAGAGATTATTACATGCTGGGCTTTCTTGACCGGGCGGACAGAGACGTCACTTATTACGGCGTGCCGGCATCCGAAAGACCCTGGGATATTCATGACGAATGCCGGCGGCTGCAGCCTGAAAAGGCCCACCGGCTTCTGTTTGCGTTTAATTTAATGGGCCGGGAATTTAACAGTCAGATGCGTCAGCATTTCTGGCAGGTCACAAGCTGGGAACCTTTCAAAAGACATCCCCTCCTCTATCTGCCCGAACGCCCACTGTCTTTCAGCCTACAGCAATCCCGCGGAGCCCATCTCTCGCTTGTTTCCGCTTCTTAGGGAGCATCTACGCCAAAACAACCCCTCACCCAAACCGCGAAGGCGCGGTTTGGCCTCTCCCAAGGGAGAGGCAAAGGGTTAAGCGCTCAATCCCAACGTTCTTATCTCTCCCTTGGGAGGGGTCGAAACGCCGCTTGAGGCGTTTCGGGTGAGGGATGTCCGCGAAAAACAATCAGGGAATCCGGTAATATGGATTCGGCACCAGGAATCGGCGCTCCGCATAACCGCCCGCGAGGTCGCTCGGCTGGTCGCCGATGGTGGCCAGGATGGTGTAGCCGTCCTGTTCGATCAGCGCGCGCTGCGGCGCCTTGTAATCGGCGGCGGACGGCGTGGTCGATCCCGCCGGACGCATGATCAGGCGCTGCCAGCCGTCGAAGCCCGCGCGGCGCAGGTTGGCCTCCGTGGCGCGGCGCAGGGTTTCGTCCCTGCCTGTGATAAAGAATACGGCGATGCCCTCCGCCTGCGCGGCGCGCGCCAGCTCCAGCGCCGGGGCGATGGCTTCCGCCCGGCCCAGCTGCTGCCACGCCTTCAGGCCGCAAGGACCTTTCGGCAGGTTCCGGCATGGCCCGTCGAGCTTGAAGGTCAGGCCGTTCGCCTGCAGCTCCGGCCAGTTGGAGAGCGACGTTTCGTCGATGTCGAGAACGATGGCGGGTTTGCGCACCTGCCCGGAGCGCCCACTGATATAGGCGGCGGCGTCCGCGAACAGCGCCTCCACATCCGCGTCATACCGGCCGCTGTCGTAATAGCGGTACAGCGTCGCCTTGTGCACATCCAGATTGGCCGGGACCGGCAATGCAGGCGGCGCGGGCGATGTCGTCACGCACGCGGCAAGCAGCGCGAAACAGGGAACGAGAAACAATGCTCTGAACGTCATGGATGCGTCTTCTTAAATATGAATGGGCCGCCCGTGCACGGCCAGCGCGGCTTCCTTGACCGCCTCTTCCAGCGTCGGGTGGGCGTGGCAGGTGCGGGCGATGTCTTCCGCCGACGCGCCGAATTCCATCGCCAGAACGGCCTCGGCGATCAGCGTCCCGGCCTCCGGCCCGATGATGTGGACGCCCAGGACACGGTCCGTGCGCGCGTCGGCCAGGATCTTCACGAACCCGTCCGTCATGCCCATCGCGCGGGCGCGGCCGTTGGCCGTGAAGGGGAACTTGCCCGCCTTGTACTGCACGCCCGCTTCTTTCAGCTGCTCCTCCGTCTTGCCGACCGCCGCCACTTCGGGCGAGGTATAGACGACGCCGGGAATGCAATCGTAATCGATATGGCCCGTCTGCCCGGCCAGCATCTCGGCCAGCACCATGCCTTCGTCCTCGGCCTTGTGCGCCAGCATCGGCCCCGCGATCGCGTCGCCGATGGCGTAGATGCCCTTTACGTTCGTCTGGAAATGCTGATCCACTTTCACGCGCCCGCGCTCGTCCGTCGCCACGCCCGCCTTGTCGAGGCCGAGATTGCCCGTGAACGCCTTGCGCCCCACGGCCACCAGCACGACATCCGCATCCAGAGTCTCCGTATCCCCGCCGGCGGCGGGCTGCAGCTTCAGCTGCACGCCGGATTTACCTGCCTTCGCCTCGGCGACCTTGGTGCCCAGCCTGAATTCCATGCCCTGTTTTTTCAGGATCTTCAGCATGGAGGCCGAAAGCTCCAGATCCATGCCCGGCAGGATTCGGTCGAGATATTCCACCACCGTCACCTTCGCGCCGAGGCGGCCCCAGACCGCGCCCATTTCGAGGCCGATCACGCCGCCGCCGATAACGACGAGATTTTTCGGCACGGCGTCCAGCGTCAGCGCGCCGGTCGAGGACACGATGCGCTTCTCGTCGATCTCGATCCCGGGCAGGCCCGCGACATCCGACCCCGTGGCGATGATGATGTGTTTCGCGCCATAGGACTGCCCGCCGACCGACACCGTTCCGGCGGCGGGAATCGAGCCCTCGCCCTTCAGCCAGTCGACCTTGTTCTTCTTGAACAGGAATTCGATGCCCTTGGTGTTCGCCTCGACCACCGAGTCCTTGAATTTCATCATGCCCTTGAGATCGAGCTTCGGCGTGCCGATAGCAATGCCCATCGACGCGAACTGATGCCCCGCCTGCTCGAATTTCTCGGACGCGCTCAGCAGCGCCTTCGACGGAATGCAGCCAACGTTCAGGCACGTCCCGCCCAGCGTCGCCCGCTTCTCCACGCACGCGGTTTTGAGCCCCAGCTGCGCGCACCGTATCGCGCACACATACCCGCCGGGCCCGGCCCCGATCACGATCACGTCATAGGATTGTTCAGGCATGGCTCGTCACTTTCTGTAACCAAAGGAACGCCCAGCGCATTCCTGTACGAAAGCTAGAAGAAAGCGCCGGTTTCGACAAGGCCGATTATACAGCCTTCATATCCTATTTCAGGGAGTGAACCGGAATGAAGACAGCCTTTTGATGTAACTCCGGCAACGAAGCAGCACCAACATAGGTGCAGGTTGAGCGCAAGGCACCCATGATATCTTGCATGGTTTTTTCCACGGGCCCCTTGTGTGGCCGCCTTGTAACGTTGCCTTCGCTGGCCTTGTAATCCGCCATGCCGCCGGAATGTAGTTTCATCGCCTTCTCGCTGCTCATGCCCCAAAACTCGACATATTTTTCACCGGTCACAGGATCGGTCTGCATGTCAACCTCACCCTCGTCGTGCCCTGCGAACATCGTCCCGATCATTACGAAACCGGCCCCGGCGCCAAAAGCCTTGGCGATGTCGCCCGTTGTCTTGCAGCCGCCATCCGCACAAACGGCGCCTTTTTCATGCATTGCAGCTTCGGCGCAATCGGCAACCGCTGAGAATTGCGGTCTGCCGATACCGGTTACGTTCCTTGTTTCGCAGCCTGCGCCAGGGCCGATGCCGATTTTTGCAATATCAGCGCCGCTGCGCAGAAGAATACGGGCTAGTTCCGGCGTTGCGACATTACCAGCCATAATGACGGCTTTCGGCAGCATGTCCCGCACCTGCTTGATACGGTCGGAGAACGCCTGCAGCCCGCCATGAGGAATATCCATGCAGACTTTGGCGATGCCACGGCGTCCTCTCGCTTTGACAAATAATTCGAATTTTTCGGTATCATCTGCATTTATGCCGATCGTGTACCATGCCGCTTTCGCAGCGGGAGTATTGAAAAACCGCTTTAGATCTTCCAAGTCATAATGCTTGCGAAGCGCAACCGTCGCACCATGGCTGGCCTCATGAAACGCCTTTGCCATCGACATGGTGCCAACGCCATCCATATTGGCGACAATGATTGGGAAACCGTTATACTTCCCGCCCCATTTAAATTTGTGAGGAAAATTCAGATCGACATCGGCGCGGCTGCGCAAGGGCGTCAGATTATCCGCAGGCTCAATCAAAACGTCGCTAAAACCGAGTTCCGTTTTTTCTTTAATACGCATTGTTCGCAATCTTAGAAATTGTTCATAGCAAACATTGGTTTAAGTTAATTGCTGATATGCTTTCAAGTTTTTTCGTAATAATTTTTATAGTATTAATAAAGTCTTATATGTTAAAAAAATCCCAGATTATAATTAGATAGAACGGCCAAATGCCCTTCTCACCCTTCGAAGCGATGCGAAAGGCCATCGAGGCCGCGCGGGAAAGCGCCCATCCCGTCAATAAAATCGGGGCGGCCCTTGCTGGCTACGATATCGACGGCCAGCCCTATCTGATCGCCCGCGCCAACCATACGCCCGCGCCCATCAGCGCCGCGCTGGGCCCATCCGTACGCATCGGCGACACCAGCAATACGGTTCATGCCGAGACCGCCGCCATTCTGGCGGCCCCAATCACCAGCGGCGCCAGCCTTTACGTCACCGATCCGCTCTGCCCGAACTGCGCCATGCTGGCCGCTGAAAGCGGCGTGGCCAGCGTCTTCATCGACAGCGAAGGCTTTCAGGGCGAATGGGCCAGCCGGCGTCGCGAGGATTTTAACAGGCTGTCGCTTCCTGTCTTCCGCCAGGCGGGCATCGCCGTCTACAGCATCGACGGGCGCGAGGGCACCCTGACTCCTCTCATTGAAGACGCCCTCCGCCCGCATGCGGTCGAGCATTTTCCCGTCCTCATCGAACCGCTCCGCACGCGCAGGGACTATGAGGCGCTGAATGTGCTGGTCGCGCGGCACAGGGGAAAAGACTCGCCTTTCGCGGCGGCCATCGCCCATGACGCGTCGGACGAACGCTTCGGCATGGTCGCCACGGCCCAGCCTTCAATGGGCTATGTCTTCAACAGCGCCACAGGCGCCGTTACGCCCGACCGCCGGAAATATTCCCTGACCCTGAATCCGCTCGACCGTCTGCTGATGAATGCAGGCCGTTATGGACTCCGGATCCGGGACGGCCTGATCTACACATCCCATATTCCCACCGCGCGGGAGCAGGTCCATATCCTCGGCGCAGGATTGCAGATTGTGGCGATTGGCAATGCGCTGCACCCCGCCGATACAGGCCGGATGGCAGCCTGGGGCCTTCTGACATCGGCCGGAGTTTTGCAGCCTTGTGCGGCGGATGGCCAGGCTCCCTGCCTACGCTGAACAGATGACCGTTTGCCCGGCGCAAAGACAGGAAAACACTATTCAGACAACAATTTCCAGGCCGTCATACGCCAATTCCACATTGGCAGGAAGTTTGGCCGATATGGCGTCAAAATCCATTGTATAATCGAGATGCGTCAAATAGGCTTTTTCAGGCTTATGCTGCTCGATCCAGTTCAAAGTCTGGGCAAGATAGGAGTGGCTGCCGTCCTGATCGAATTCGTTGTTGCACTCCACAACCCATACATCGAGATTTTTCAGATAAGGAAGGCTGCGCTCCGGAAAACCGCGCACATCTGTCGAATAGGCGAAATTGCCGATTCTTATCCCGAGAGAATCCATTTTTCCATGATGCTGCAGGAAAGGCGTAACCATGAACGCGCCTATCGGAATTTCCTCGTAGGGAACGACTTCCCGCCAATAGGGGCGTCCGGGGCCTGAATACTCGACATTGATTTTCGGGTCGAACATATACCACCAGTTTTTTTCCGTTTCCCGGATGGTGGCCCGCGTAGCAAAAAGCGGCAGATTTCTGTCCTGATACCAGGACATCAAAACCGGCAGGTGAAACATGCCGGTAATATGGTCGGCATGCGGATGCGTCAGAATGACGCCGTCCAGCAGACGAATTTCATGTGCTTCCGCCTGCTGGCGGAAATCCGGGCCCATGTCGACCAGAAGCCTGGAATTTCCGTCCTCGATCAGAATAGAGGGGGTCAGCCGTCTGTTCCTGGGATTGCCTGGATCGCATGCCCCCCATCCTCCGCCAGCAAAGGGAACGCCATAGGCGGAACCGCAGCCAAGGATTTTTATTTTCATCTTGCCAGCCTGCTTTGAGAAGCCAGACTTGCTTTTGGTGCCTCTGGACGCGTTTCGATCAGGTTTTCAAACCTGGCAATGGCAAAGGCATTTTCCTTGATGATGTCAGGATGAAACTCTTCAACAACTCCTTTAGCGACGCCATATATCATTCGGACCTGTTCCTGCGACGGCGCCCGGCAAATGGCCGCTTCCAGGTTGCCTGCACAACCGGACAAAACAGGGTTAGCCCCTACTCTGCATTCCTGCAGCAATTTATCTGCCGCGTACAAGGAGGTATGGTACGTTGTCTGATCCAGGGCATTCAGGATCATATCGACGCATACGCCTATCGCGTGATTGTTGTCATTCAAAGCACGCGCGTTCTGCTTGCGCTGCACATGCTTACTCATGATAAACAGCGCTATCATGATGTCCTTGAACATGTGCTCGGCGCGCTGATCCTTGCTTTCATTCCTGGTATAACGGTCGATGAAGTTTTGCGTATGGGATGGGATCTCAATTTTTGGCCGGCTTTCATCGAGCCAGCAATAGGCCGGATCGCTGGAATAAATACGGGGGCAGCTCGGCAGAAGTGTTTTGGGCGGAACGCCCTTCATTGCCATGTAAAGGTCGAACTGAAAAGGCTTCCCCCCACGCTCCTGACACAGGAACATAAAACCAATACCGCCGTAATCCCGTACCAATTTATCGTGGCACTCGACAATAACAATATAGTTTTCATTCAGGTGATCGCAGAAGGATTGAAATGTCGCCGGAAGGTTTTCAGGAGAAACGACGAGGAACATATCGATGTCGGAATGAATATCGGCCTCCCCCGAAGCAAAGGAGCCGCGCAGATACGCTTCCTGCAGATTGTGCTGTTGAAGGTGGCGGAGAGATTCAACGATAATCCGGGCTTGCGGAAGATGATGCTGGCGCGTTTCCCTCAAGTACTCTTCAACATGAACATCAAAGATACCGCCTGTCCTTCGTTCAGCGGCTTTCCAGGATTCTCTTAGCACCGATTCCTCCCTTTAAATTTATTAATGAAAGGGGGGTAATATACATAATAAAAAATATCAAGCTTTTTCGTGCTGTTTTATTACATTCTTACGCGCGGCTTCTCAAATTAATTCTGATTTTGCAAAGGCAGTTTTTTAGGAAAAACGCAGCAGGATTCGTGTAGCATCCCTCAATGACTCATTCAAATAAGTCCTTGTTTGAAAATATGCAGAAAGCCGTCGATATCGTGAACGGCAGCCCGCATCCCGTGAACAAGATCGCCGCCGCGCTGGCCGGCGAAGGCCCGGACGGCCTGCCCTACAGCGTCGCCATGACGAATTACTGGCCGGAACGCATCCATGCGCGTTTCGGGGCGGAAACCCGGATCGGCAACGCCAGCGGCACGATCCATGCCGAGACCGCCTGCCTCCTGACCGCGCCGCGCACGGAAGGCGCGTCCCTGTTCGTGACCGACCCTTTCTGTCCCAACTGCGCCAAGAATATGGCCGAGGCGGGCATCAGGACGATCTATATCGATCACAAAGGCTTCGCCAAGGACTTCGCCGCCCGCCGCAACGCGGAGTTCGAGGCGATGTCCCTGCGGATCGCCGCGAAGGCGGGCATCGCCGTCTATGAGATCAACCGGAAGGAAGAGACGCTGTCCCCGATCCGGATCGTCCCGGACGGCTACACGCCCTGCGAGGAACGGCCGGTGAAGGTGGAAACGGTCGAGACAGGCCTCGAAGGGCCCAGCCTTGCCGAAATCGTCCGGCGGCAATCGCATTCCAAGAGGCGCTTCGCCGCCGCCATCGCGCGTGCAGAAAACGGCGCCGTCTTCGGCCTGACCGCCTTTTCCCATCCCGCCATCGGCTATTCCTATGAAACCGACAAGGAAGAACTGGGCCAGAGCAAGGGCAAATATTCCTTCATGCTGGAACCCGTCAACTGCCTGCTCATGAACGCCGCGCGGCGCGGCCTGAAAATCATGGACGGTCTGCTCTACAGCAGCCAGGTCCCGACGGCGCGGGAGCAGGTCAACATGGTCGGCGCGGGGATCACGGCTTATCGCCTAGGCGATGCCGGAAAAGCGAGGGATGATGATTCGCTAGTTGCCTTAAAAATGCTGTCTGAAAAGAAAGTGCTGACTACCTCCCTCTCCCCCCCGGGGAGAGGGCCGGGGTGAGGGGAAGTCAAACCAAGCGCTTCCTTCACCACCCCTCACCCTGCCCCTCTCCCCGGAGGGGAGAGGGAAAAAGCTCAAATCAGATATCCAGCAACAACCTTTGCGGATCCTCGATCGCTTCCTTCACGCGCACCACGAAGCCGACCGCTTCCCGCCCGTCGATGATGCGGTGGTCGTAGGACATGGCGATATACATCATCGGCCGCGCCTCGATCTTGCCGTCCTTCATGACCATCGGGCGCTGCTGGATCTTGTGCATGCCGAGGATGCCGGATTGCGGGGTGTTGAGGATCGGCGTGGACATCAGCGAGCCGAATACGCCGCCATTGGTGATGGTGAACGTGCCGCCCTGCAGCTCCTGCAGCCCCAGCTTGCCGTCGCGCGCGCGCGCGCCGAGGTCCATGATGTCCTTCTCGATCTGCGCCATCGACTTGTGCTCGCAATCGCGCACGACGGGAACGATCAGGCCCTGCGGAGTCGAGACGGCGACGCCGATGTCGTAGAAATTCTTGTAGATGATCTCGTCGCCCGCAATCTCCGCGTTCACCGCCGGGAATTCCTTC
>JBDHTS010000049.1:0-18357 GCA_039808845.1 Alphaproteobacteria bacterium
AGATTAGAAAAAGGGCCGAAGAAATTTTACATGAAAATAACATTTTTGCTCCGCCTATATCTCCTAAAGAGATTGCCGAGAACAATGGGATTGACGTGTCATATGTGATATTCGGCCCAAGACATAAGGATGTTGCTGGGTTTTTTGATTTTGTAGAAAATAAAATATACGTAAATTCTGAAGACCATTTTAATAGAACCACTTTTACAATCGCTCATGAACTAGGACATTATTTTTTACATCGGGATCGCTTTCAAAGTCAGCCCGATCTTTATCGTGCCCTACTACGTAGGCCTGTTGGCGCCCCAACAGGTGATAAATTAGAAGCAGAAGCCAATGCTTTTGCTGGATTTTTACTAGTTCCCAGACATATGCTAAACGAGTATATTGATTACGCAGCAATAGATACATTAGCGAAAATTTTTTCGGTTTCAAAAGATGTCATCGGATATAGAATTAAACACGAATACCCCAATAAGTTTAAATGAGTCTCAGGCAGAGTCTACAACAGCTAATTTACATGCCGGGATCATAGGAAGTGCTAACCCGTGCGAAATTGAAAAAAAAGAACACCAAGCTATGTCGGTGTCCGCTGCTAACAAAATACACGTCGATGGACTAAAAAATTTCTATGAACTCAGAAAAAAATGGTCGTGGTTTATTTTGTTGTGCATCTATGTTTCAATTGCATTTAATATTGGACTAACGCGTAGAGTAGGCTCTGGGCAATGGGATTTTAAAGATTACCCTTATCTTTTGCCTATCATAGTTTCAGAAAATTTTGCTCAAGTTATTGGCCTTGCAATTATCGTTGTAAAATTCTTATTTAGCGATGGAAGTAAAATAAAAAAAACTGATAATTAATATTAATTATAAAATGTTTTCCCTATCACACCATAGTAATTTCTGATGGTAACTATTCGCGGCCTATTTGAAATGACTATTGTGTTTAGTTTTTCACCGGCCTGAACATCCCATTCGCCCCCATCGTCTCCAGCACCCCGTATGGATGGCGAACCATGCGCCATGCATCTGCAGCCGCCCGTCCGCCACGCACCCGGCGATCAACGGGGCGACAAAATCGCGTACATTCCCGGCACATCGTTCAGCTACTAAATTTCACGGCACTGACAACACAGGGATTTTTCTTGCAGCCGAAGCAGGCTTAACCACCCTGTCGAAAAGCCTGCCCGTCTCCTCGCTGCCAAATGCCTCTTCGATCTGTCGCGCGTTCGGGACGATGGCGTAATCCGTGTTCAGCTTGGACTCTCCCGGCGTCAGTAGCGTTATAACCCTGTCGTTCACGTAGGGTTCGACGCCCAGAAAATCCTGCACGTCGCAAAGCCGTTCGACATTGCCGTCAACGTCGGGCGTGAAAAGCTCTTCATAGGTGATATCCATGCGCGCCTGCGGCGGTTTACGCGCGATCATGCCCTGATAAAGCCTCTGAAGCGACCGCGCCGCTTCAAGTTGCTGCCCGATCACGTCCAGCGGCAGCGGCTGGAGTCGCGGGACGTTCCCGCTTCTCTTCTCATCGGCATGCCAGACCCCCGTCTGCTGCGCGATCAGCGCCGAGACGATAGCCTGAAGCTGGTTCCGGCGGGACAGGCGGATGACTTTCACATCGTCGCGCAACAGCATTTCCTCATAGCATTCAGGCTTCAGATGATAATCCAGAACCTTCATGCCGTTATGCCGCGCGAACAGATCGTCGGCATAAAAATGCGCGGTTTCCCTGTCGCGGATCAGTGTGCTGTAGTCTGGAGACTGAGGATGCCATTCGGCATATTTTTTATGGAAGGGCTCCATGGCGACGCGCAAGCCGGGATGCTCGTTGAGAGCATGGGTCAACGCCGTGCTGCCGCAGCGCATATGGGCAAAAATAATGAAACGGGCGGCCATTGGAACACCTCTGCGTTTGTGCAGAACTGGTATAAGACAGATTATATTTTTATGTCAATTTTCAAAAAGCGTTAGCCTTCCACCGGCCTGAATGTCCCATCCGCCCCCAGCGTCTCCAGCACCCCCGTATGGATGGCGAACCACGCGCCGTGCATCTGCAGCCGCCCGTCCGCCACGCGTTCCGCGATCCAGGGAAATGTCATCAGGTTGGCGAGGGAGATCTTGATCACTTCGTGCTCGCAGCATTGCTGGCGTTCTTCCGGCGGGCGCTTCATCGTTTCACGGCGCGCGGGCTCGGCCATCGCCATCCACGGGGCGACGAAGTCGCGCGCATTGTCCGGCGCGCCGTTCAGCAGGGCCTGCACGCCGCCGCACATGCCGTGGCCGAGGACGATCAGGTCCCGCACTTCCAGCACCCTCACCCCGAATTCCAGCGCCGCGCTGGTGCCGTGATGGGCCTTGTCCGGTTCATAGGGCGGCACCAGGTTGGCGACGTTGCGGACGATCAGCAGTTCGCCCGGCCCGGCGTCGAAGATCATCGCCGGCTCCACCCGGCTGTCGATGCAGGCGACGATCATGGCCCTGGGCTTCTGGCCCTTCTCCGCCAGCCCCTCGAACACCTTCCGCCGCTCCGGCCATCCGCTGGCGCGGAAGCGTCTGTATCCTTCGATCAGTTGGTCCATGGTTTTTTTCAGTTGCGCGTTACGAGTTGCGCGTTAAAGGCAAGCATTACAGAAACGCGCAACTTCCTTCACTACCAGCCAAACTGGACGGGCGCAACCGGATGCGCCATATTAAAGGGATGAGCGAAACCGTCATTTTAACCGACTCCCTGGCCCGCCGCGTGCGGGAACTGCAGGCGCAGAAGGGCAATCCCGCCCTGATGCTGCGCGTGTCGGTGAAGGGCGGCGGCTGCCAGGGCTTCGAATACGATTTCGGCTTCGCCGATGTTCAGAATGCCGACGACCGGGTTTTCGAAAAAGACGGCGTCCGCGTGGTGATCGACGATACCTCCCTGCCCCTGCTCGACGGCTCCACCGTCGATTTTGTCGACGAACTGGCCGGGGCTTCCTTCAAAATCATCAACCCCAACGCCCAGTCCACCTGCGGCTGCGGCACATCGTTTTCCATCCAAACCTAAAGCCGCGCGCAGCGCAGTAAAATAATTCAACAAGAAGCGCACAAAGCGAACACGAAGACCACAAAGGCTTCGCGCTCTTCCCTTAACTTCTCTTCCTTCGTGTTGAATTATTTTACTGCGCTGCGCGCGACGGCCTGTTTTTTCCCAGTGGTGTCAGTGCCCCTCGTGGTTTAAAAACAGGCCATGAGATGCTCGGCTTTCCTTTTTATGCTCATCCTCACCGCCTGCGCCGCCCCCAATGGGCCGCGGGCGCTGCGGAGCTACATGCAGACAAAGGAATTCTCCCCGCCGCGCCCGGACCGCATCGAACATTGCCGCGCCTATGGCTGCGCCATCCATGAAAATTTCGCCCTGAGCGCAGCGGACCGCACGGCGCTGGACAGGATATTCGCAGGAAATGACAGTCCCGCGCGGGAACGCGAAGCCGTCGCCCGCGCCGTCGGCCTGATGGAACGCATCGCGGGCGCGAAGACCGGCTCGGCCCGCGACCGGCGCGGCACCTTCGTCGAGACCGGGCCGGGCCAGACCGACTGCGCCGACGAAAGCGCCAACACCACCCTCGCCCTGCTGTTGTTTCAACGCGAGGGCTGGCTGAAATACCATGATCCCGCCGCGCCGGAACTGCGCTATCCTCTCTTCGGCGGCGGCTGGTGGGTGCATGAAACCGCTGTTATGCGCGAAAAGAAAACAGGCCAATTCTATGCCGTCGATTCCTGGTTCCGCGACAACGGCCGGAACGCGGACATCGTCCCGCTCGCCCTCTGGCGCGACGGCTGGCGCCCGCCCGACCTGAAAGGAGTCTCGCTATGAAAATCGCCACATGGAACGTCAATTCGATCAAGGCGCGGCTCGACATCGCGCTGGACTGGCTGGACGGGCAGAAGCCGGACGTGCTGCTGCTGCAGGAACTGAAAGGCCTCGATTTCCCGCTGGCCCCGTTCGCCGAGCGCGGCTATTCAGGGGAGATCGTGGGGCAGAAGGCCTATAACGGCGTCGCCATCCTGTCCCGCCTGCCCGTGACTCTTGTCACGAACACGCTGCCCGGCGACGAGGCCGACAGCCACGCGCGCTATCTGGAGGCCGATGTCGCGGGAATCCGCGTCATCAATATCTACGCGCCGAACGGCAACCCTGTGGGGACGGAGAAATTCACCTACAAGCTGGCCTGGCTGGAACGCCTGGGCCGCCATATGAAGGCGTTGCGCGACGAGATCGTGCCGTTCCTCGCCGGCGGTGATTTCAACATCATCCCGGAACCCATCGACTGCCACGACCCGAAAGCCTGGATCAACGACGCGCTGTTCCAGCCGGAAAGCCGCGCGCTCTACCGCCGCTTCCTCAACCTCGGCCTGACCGACGCGCTGCGGATGTTCCACCCGGAACCGGGCGTCTATACCTTCTGGGATTATTTCGCGGGCAACTGGGAAAACGACCGCGGCATCCGCATCGACCATGTCCTCGCCTCCCCCGCCATCGCCGACCGGTTGCAGGACTGCACGGTGGACCGCAATCCGCGCGGGAAAGAAAAACCCTCCGACCACACGCCGGTGGTCGTCACCCTCTCCTGATCATTTCTCCCTCTCCCCGTGGGGAGAGGGGATCGCTCCGGGGAAAAGCCCAGCTTCGCTGGTGATTTGTCTCCAGGAACGTGATAAAAAGAGAATCAGTCGAATCAACCTCTTGGGCCAACCCTCCTTTTTGCCGAGCCAGCCATGCACAGATCTTCCCTGACCAGAACCCTTGCCGCCTGCCTCCTGATGACGGCCGGAACGCTTGCCCTCGCCGCCTGCAGCACCGCGTCGAAGACGATGCCGACCCTGCGCGCGGTCACGGCGCAGCGCATCGCCGGGCCCGCCCATCTGGTGGAAACCCACATCCCGGCGGGCGAATTCACGCTGATGGCGTTCGAGCGCGTCGGCGACAAGGGCCGGCCCGCCACGGTCTATATCGAGGGCGACGGCAATATCGGCTGGAACGACCTGACCGTGCCGTGGACGGATCCGACGCCCGTCCAGCCCGCCGCGCTGCAGATGGCTGCCGACGACAATTCGGCGAACGTGATCTATCTGGGCCGTCCCTGCCAGTATGCGGGCGCCATGGACACGCGGCCCTGCACCAGGGCTCTGTTCACCACCCACCGTTATTCGCCGCAGGCCATCAACGCCGTGAGCGCGGCGCTGGACAATCTCAAGAAACGCTACAGCATCCCGTCCTTCAGCCTGGTCGGCTATGAAGGCGGCGCGGCGGTGGCCGTGGAACTGGCCGCCGTGCGGGACGACATCACCTCCCTCCGCACTGTGGGCGGCGTGCTCGACACCCGCATCGCGGCGCCGAAGGAGAAAATGAGCCCCTGGATGGATCCGTTCGCCGGTTCCCTGAACCCGGTGGACGCCGCCCCGAAAGTGGCGGACATCCCTCAGACGCATGAAGTGGCCGCCTGGAACAAGGCGCAGAGCCTGGCCATGATCAACAGCTTCCTCGCGGCCCAGGGCAAGGCGCCGATGGCCATGGCGGCGCCCGCGCCGCTGCCGCAGGACACGGTTCCCGCGCCGGACGCCATGCCCGACAGCGCCGGTCCTGCTGAGCCCATGGCGCTGAACGACTGATCATGCCGTTCAGGAATTTTCTTTTCAGGACCGGCCTTGCGCCGGTCCTGCTGTTTTTGGGCGGCTGCGCCTCCATGGCCGGGCCGGAGGGCCGTCTGGATCTGGCGCGCAGCGTCGCGGCCCCGGCCCGGATGATTCAATCCACCCTGCCCGCCGCGCCGTTTGCCCTGACCGTCTTCAGCCGCGTCGATGCCCCCGGCGGCCCCGCCACGGTGTATATCGAGGGCGATGGCCTCGCCTGGCTGGACCGCCGGACGCCGTCCCCCGACCCGACGCCGACCGATCCGGTTGCCCTGCGCCTGGCGGCTCTGGACGGCGCGCCGAATGTCATATGGATCGCACGGCCCTGCCAGTATACGAAGATGCTGGAGGACGCTGCCTGCCCGCAGAAATACTGGATGAGCGCAAGGCTGGCGCCGGAGGTCATCGATTCCCTGAACGCGGCCCTGAACGATTTGAAAGCCCGCCACGGCTTCTCCGGCTATAACCTGGTCGGCTTTTCCGGCGGCGGCGGGGCGGCCGCCCTGCTCGCCGCCCGGCGGCCGGATACGCTCACCCTCCGCACGGTCGCGGGCAACCTCAACCACGCCCTGTTCGCGCAAATCCACGGCATCAGCCCGATGACGGACTCGCTCGACCCCATCGACGCCGCCCCGGCCACGGCCTCTATTCCGCAAATTCATTTTGTTGGAAAGGATGACAAAGTGGTTCCGCCGGAAATCGCGCAAAGCTTTGCCGGCGAAGCAATACAACACCGCTGTGCAAATATACGAACGGAAAAGGCTTCCCACGACGAAAACTGGCCACAATTGTGGGGGAAACTGAAATCTATTACGGCAGGATGTGAATGACCTTAAAGGCGTACGCCGCTTATTCCGGAACTATTGGAGTTATGGCCTATCCCAGGGAAAGGCGCAGAAGCATCTCTTAAAAGGGCGGCGAGACCGATTTCGCAGGTTAACATGGCAGGATAAAGACGGGCATAAATTTCCGCAATTTCCTCCACGGGCTTGGCGGCAAGCCGCTCACGCGCTTCAGAGGCCATTGTATATAAAGCCCCTAGAATTTTTGCCGTCATATCAGGTTGGGAGCTAGGAGGAGCGCCAATCTGTTCGAAAAACAGCGTCAGTGCCTGGGAAAAATTTCCACACTCAGCTGAAACAGTGAAAGAATCACCTAATTTTAATTTTTGATCAGACATAGCTCTTCCGTTTTCTGGAAAACAAATAGCTTTAGCTTCGGGTTTTGGCAAGCTTTATCGCAGATCGCAAGACTAAAGCGTTATTCAGCGAAAAGACAGTTTTTTCGCAACTGCACATAAAAAATCACATTTTTGCCAATTTATTAAAGAAAAAGCCCCCTTTGCAGGGGGCTTTTCTTAAGCGGTTCGGACTGCGTCTGGCTTAGAACTTGTAGCCGGCGCGCAGGATACCCGAGTGGGCGTCGTAATCCGACTTGATCTCGTAGTTGTACTGAGCCGAGAAGTCCCAGTTGTTGGTGGTCAGGTACTGGATCGAGGCGCCGACGTCGAACTGGCTGCGCGCCGGATCCATGCCGTCGGTTTCGAACGCAGCGCCGCCGCCCGTGAAGGTGGAGGTCGTCTGGATATCGTCGCCGACCAGATCGTAGCGGTAGCCAGCGTTCAGGCCGGGCTTCAGGAAGGAGCCGTCGGCGTTCTGCATGGTCCACTGCGCGTCGATGCCGACACCCACGTCAAACTTGCTGACGCTGTCCTGCTCGACATCCAGGTTGGCCGTACCGGCGCCGGTTTCCGTGTAGTCTTCGGCGTTGTAGTACGTATAGGCAGCCATCGCGGTGGGGGTCAGGACCAGCCCGCCTTCCATCGCATAGGGACGGCCCAGTTCGAACTTGGCGGAGAACTGGTGCGCGCTGAAGTCGCCATCGGCGTCCAGGCCCGCGACACCGCCAACGTCATGACGCTGGGTGTCGTTGTCGTTCCAGGCATAGGCCGCCATGCCGCTGACATACATATCGTTGACGATATCCATATCGCCGTACAGCGTCAGCTGATAGCTGTCGATGTCGGTTTCGGTGCTGGTGGCGTTGTCGGAGTCGACGTTGGTCCGGGCGTAGCTGAGGGCTGCGCCGAGGTGGCCTGCGCCGTCCATGGCTTCGGCGTCCGCACCGACGGCCAGGCCGTAGGTATCGGATTCGTAACCATCGACGCCGTCGCGGTGATCCTGGTCAGCGGACTGACCGAACACCTGGCCCCAGAAGTGGGAGCCGACCGGCATGCTGCCGGCAGCCATGCCGGTTTCGCCGCCGCGACCGCTTAAGGAGGCCAGGCGGGTGGAGGTCACGCCGAACACCTGCGTGCTGACATCCATCGAAGCGACGACGTTGCCGCCATCGACCGTCGGACCGGCCGCTTCGGCGATCTCCTGGGCTTCTTCGCCCGTGGACGCCGTCAGCAGGTTTTCACGGATCTCCTGCAGCTCGTCCGTCGCATCGTCGAAGGCCAGGAGGGTTTCAGCCGCATCCGCGCCGGTTTCGCTGCCGAACACCGAGGTCGGATCCTTGTAGACGACCTTGACGCTCAGCGTGCTGGCGTCTGAGCTGTTGTCCTGCAGGTCCATCAGGCCCGTATCGGTCAGGACGATGTCGCCGTTGCTCAGCAGCGTGGCATAGCTGGTGGTCGCGTTGGTCGCGCCGCCTTCGATGACATTGATGATGTCGCCGTTGGCAAGAGCCAGGCCGTCGCCGGAGATGCCGACGTTCAGGACGCCGTCCGTGGCGATCGTCACGACCGAGTTGGCCGTGTCGGCGTCGAGGACCGCATCGACGCCGGCCACCGTGGTCGGGTCGAAGTCGGCGGTTTTCTGGATCAGCAGGGTCGTCGTGCGCCCGGTGCCGCCGATCGTCGTCGCCGTGCTGTTCAGGATGATCTGGTTCCCGGCCGTGACGGTGGTATCCGCCGCCGCACCGACGTTCAGATGGTTGCCGTCGGAGCTCAGCGTCAGGGTTTTCGCCGTGCCGCCCAGCACCGTGCTCAGCGTGCCGTCAAGCGTCGTCGTATCGGTCGAAGCGATGCCCACCGAATTGTCGCCGGTGATGTTGACAGCGCCGTTGAAGTCGATATCGCCGTTGGTGGTGTTGTCGATCGTGATCGCACCGTTGGAGGAGTCGATGTTCAGCGTGCCGTCGACGATCAGGCCGCCGTTCGCGCCGGTCGACGCCATGATTAGGTCGTTGCTGATATTGGCGATCGCTTTCGCGCTGACGGTGAAGCCGTCGATGTCGTTGGTGGTGCCGATCGCGCCGCCGAAAGTGACTTCAGCCGCGTTGGTGCCGTCGCCAACCACGACGAAGCCGTCGCTGTCGGTCGCGTTACCGTTGATCGTGCCGGAAACGGTCTGGGCCGTGCCGCGCAGCTGCAGCACGTCGCTGCCGTCCAGCAGGATGCTGTTGACATACAGATCACTGGAGGAACGGACCGTATCGACGTTGTTGCCGCCGTTGGCCGTGCTCAACTGCTCCAGCTTCGCCGTCGAGGTACCGACCGCGCCGCCCAGCGTGATGACGTTGTCGTCATCCGTCGAGTCGGTGATGTTAATCTGGCCGTCGCCGTTCGTGCTGGTCGTGACAGGCGCCGAAACCGTGATGTTTTTCGCGCCGGGGGTCAGGGCCAGAACGGTTTCCGTGGCATCGGCCGCGGAATCCTGCAGAACGATGCTGGAAGCGCCAACCGTGACATCAGCGCCGGCGGTGGCCGCGTCGATCGTCAGGGTTTTGCTGTCCGCAACCGTGATGGCCGTCAGGGCCGTGGTGTTGCCGACCTGACCGACGACCGTGACGTTGTGGTCGATGTCGAGGGTGCCGGCGCCGTTGATGTCAGCCGTATAGGTCGCGTTGCCGCCGGAACGCAGGGTCGAACCTGAGTTCAGGGTCAGCGTGTTGGCGTCGACGGTGCTGTTGGCGATCAGGGTGCTGTTGGCGTTGATCGTCAGCGTGTCGATGTTGGTGCCCATCGCCGTCGCGAAAGTCACGGTTTTGCCCGTGCCGCCGGCGATCACGATGTTGTCGGTACCCGTCGCGCCGCCGGAAGCGATCGCGCCGGTGACGGTCTGGTTGCCGCCCGTGGCGTCGAAGGTGACGGTCGTGGTGTTGGCCGCCGCGCCGTCGCCGATGGTGATGCCGCTCTGCGCGTTGATCGTCGCGCCAGTGAAGGTCGCGGAGGCGTCGGAGCCGGTTTTGTTGACTGTGATCGTCTTCACCGCGTTGCCCGCGCCGATCGTATTGGAGACCGTCACGCCGTCAGCGTTTGCGAAAACCAGGGCGCCTTCGTTGGCGGATGCGCCTTTGATATCGCCGCCGGATACGGTTTGCGCGCCGCCCGTGCCGTCAAACGTGATGGTTGACGTGCCGGTGCTGTCGTCCAGGGTCACAACGCCGGTCAGCGTGGCGTCGCCGCCCACGTTCAGGGTCGCGTTCGCACCGCCGCCCGCGCCGGCTGCTGCCGTCAGGGTCGTCGTGCCGGTGACTTCGAGGTCGCCGCCGACCGTCACGGCGACGGCTTTGTTGCCCGTCGCGTTAACGTTGGTCAGGGCCAGGTTTCCGCCGACAACCAGGAAGTCGTCGATCGTCGTGGTGTTCGAGGTGTTGGCCGCGTTGGTGTTGGAGAACGTTGCGTTGCTCGTCACTTCGACCGAATCGATGTTGACGCTCAAAGCGTTGTTGGAGCCGGTCGTGACAAGCAGGACGCCCGCGCCGGTGCTGTTGGTGATGGCGCCGGGAGCGAAGGTGTTGGTGTTGGCGCTGCCGTCGTCGGCGGTGCCGCTGTTGGTGATGGTCAGCGTGTGCGCGCCGGCGATGTCGATATTGTCGCCCGCCGCCGCGTTGATGACATCCGTGCTGCCGTCGGCCGCGTTTTTGCCGCCCGCGCTTGCATAGGTCACGCTGCCCGCCGTGCTCAGGTCGACGGCATGCGCGCTGGTCGCTCCCAGTGCGCTGACGGCGACAAGCGCCGTTCCGGCCAGAAGCAGCTTTTTAGCATTCAGAGTCATCTTGGTTCTCCATAAAGATGTTGATCGGTATTGATCCAGGCGTTTCCCGTCTTTTGCAGACGGTATTCTTGAATAGTTGCATTTCTCCGTCATGTGCGCCGGCAAATCCGGACACGCGCCATGATGGAATCACAGCACAACCAGTGTTTTATTTTTTTTCGGGAGTCATGTACAGCCACAAAATCTTTTTTCTGTCACATTTTTTTCAGAGCTGTGGCAAAAACAACACAAATTGTTCGCTTACGAAAAATAATACCGCTTGAGGGCATCAAAGATAAATTTTGAATGAAGACGTTATGAAATTCACATTTGCCGCATTCCGGCAAATGTGTTGGGAAAATTCAGGCGTTATGAGAAAGAAGTCTGCGCGATATCAGCCTTTTGCTTTATCGATCGCGCTGCCGAAGCCTTTGAGCGACATGATGATAGAAATATTTTTTCCTGTCATCGCCGAAACAGTCACTTTCAGCTTGTCCGCCTTTTTCATTAAATCGATCTGCGCCTGTTCGAAGTTCAGATAGGCGAAGCAGCCCTGGCGCTCGCAGTAGCGGACGCGGAATGTCAGCGGCTTCTGCTCGCCGATTGCCAGAGTCATCGGAGAGTCCAGCGCTATCCCCAGCGGAAGAATCAGAACGCCGCGCGGCTTGCCTTTTTTCTCCGCCGGATAGCCGATGGCCATCTCCGCCAGACGGCTGACCGTTTTCTGGCCTTTCTGCTGGATCGAAAGCTGCTGGTAAGCCTCGCAGGTTTTCGGCGTTTTTTTGTCCTTCGGCGTGTCGCAGCGCACATCCCATGCCGCCTTTGCCGCAGGCGCCGCCGCCATCGCCTGGGTCAGGCAATATCCTCCCGAAGCCAGCAACAGCACGGGCAGGACAATCCGGATTATCAGGCTTTTCATGGAATCCTCATTAACAGACGAAAGAGAAACGCTTACCGCACCTTATACCGGGACGGGGGAAAAATCGAGAGGGATCGGCGGTTTCGTTTCCCGTCCGGCCCGGAACATTCTATAAAGGCTGGAATTACCAAATACAGACAAAGGATCGAACCCATGGCCACCGCAGCCGCCCGCAAGCCGAAACAGGACAATTCCTATGATGCCGTCCTGTATGAAAGCTACAGCTATCCGCAGACGCAGCCGCAGCATCTGCATATGGTGGGCACGCTGTTCGGCCTGAACCCGCCGGATTTCCGGAAGGCGCGCGTGCTGGAGATCGGCTGCGCCAGCGGCGGCAACCTGTTTCCGGTCGCCCTAGCCTATCCCGGATCGCAATGCACCGGCCTCGATTTGTCGGAAGAACAAGTCGCGCTTGCCAACGCGCACAGGGAAGCGCTGGGCCTGACAAACGTGAATTTCCTGCAGCAGGACATCCTCGCCTTCGATCTGAAAAAGAACGCGGGCAAATTCGACTATATCGTCTGCCACGGCGTCTTTTCCTGGGTGCCCGCGCCGGTGCGGCAGCGGATCCTCGAACTCTGCCGCGCCTGCCTGTCGCCGGACGGCCTCGCGGTCGTCAGCTACAACACCCTGCCCGGCTGGAACGCCGTGCGGTCCCTGCGCGACATGATGCTGTATCACACGCGCCGCTTCGCCGACCCCGCCGAAAAGATTCGTCAGTCGCGCGCGTTGCTGGAATTCCTGCTTGAAAGCGTGCCGACGGCCCAGAGCGGCTATCGCGCGACGATCGAGGAGGAACTGAAGCTCCTGAAAAAAACCAACGACTCCTATCTGTTCCACGATCATCTGGAGGACACGAACAGCCAGTTTTATTTCAACGAATTCGCCGAGATGCTGGACGCGAACGATCTCGCCTATGTCGGCGACACGGCCGTCAGCAGCATGTTCGTCGAGAACATGCCGAAACAGGCGGTCGAGAAGCTGAAAGCCGTGAACAATATCGTGCGGCAGGAACAGTATATGGACTTCATCGTCAACCGCCGCTTCCGCTCTTCCGTGCTGTGCCGGAGGGACCGCGTGCCGAACCGCGCCCTGAAGCCGGCGCAGATTCTCGATTTCGCGCTGAGCACCAGCCTGAAGCCGGAACAGCCCGCGCCGGACACCTCGCGCCCCGTCAGCTTCAAGACGGCGAACGGCCTCGGCTTCACCTCGCACAGCGAGACCGCGTCGACGCTCTACCTGACGCTTGCCGAGTCCGGCAAACATCCCATCGCGGCGCGGGAATTAGTGAAAGCGGTGCAGAAAAAACTGAAACTGAAATCGCCGGAGACGATCGAGGCTGTTCTGACCGAGGCCGGTCTGCAACTCGCGCTGCGCGGATTCATCCTGCTGCATTCCGACACGCCGGAATTCGTCACGGCCTTGAGCAAAAAACCGGAGACCTGGCCGCTCGCGCGCTATCAGGCGGGTTTGAAAAATTGCACATCGCTGACGAACAGGCTCGGCGGCACCGTCGCCTCCGACATGTTCGCCAATCTGTGCCTGCAGCTTGCCGACGGCACGCGCACGGTGAACGACATCGCCGACGCGATCGCGCAACAGGCGCTGTCCGGCGAGATCAACGTCCATCGCGCGGGCAATAAACTGACGGGCGAGAAAGACATCCGCGCCGAACTCGCCGAAAAAGTCCCGGTCACACTGGAAAAATGCGCGCAGCAGGCGCTGATGGTGGCGTAAAATTACCACGCCACCGGCGGCGGGTTACGCTCGGCGAAGTCCATCTGGTGCCAGTAGGGATAGACCGGCGTCTTCCGGCTCGCCGCGTCCAGCGTAGCGATTTGTTCCGGCGTCAGGGACCATCCCGCGGCCGCCAGGTTCTGCTTCAGCTGTTCCTCGTTCCGCGCGCCGACCACCACGTTGCACACGCTCGGCCGTTGCAGCAGCCAGTTGAGCGCGACCTGCGGCACCGTGCGGCCCGTTTCCTTCGCCACCGCGTCCAGCGCGTCCACGACATTGTAAAGACAGGCGTCATCGACCGCCGGCCCGTTCGCGGCGCCGCCCTGCGCGATGCGGCCGTCCTTCGCGGGCTGGCCGCGCCGGATCTTGCCGGTCAGGCGTCCCCAGCCGAGCGGGCTCCACACCATCGTGCCGACGCCCTGGTCGACGCAGAGCGGCATCAGCTCCCATTCGTATTCCCGCCCGACCAGCGAATAATACCCCTGATAGACGACATAGCGCGCCAGCCCGTATTTCTCCGACGTGCCGAGCGCCTTCATCAGGTGCCAGCCGGAAAAGTTGGAGCATCCGATATACCGCACCTTCCCGCTGCGCACGAGATCATCGAGCGCACCAAGCGATTCTTCCGGCGGCGTCAGGGCGTCATAACCGTGCATGAAATAGATGTCGATGTGATCAGTGTTCAGGCGTTTCAGGCTCGCCTCGCACGCGCGCACCAGGTGATAGCGCGAGGATCCCTTGTCGTTCGGCCCCGGTCCCATCGTGAACGTCGCCTTGGTGGAGATCAGCGCGCGGTCCCGCTTTCCTTTCAGCGCCGCGCCCAGGATTTCCTCCGACGCGCCGTCGGAATAGATGTCCGCCGTATCGAACAGATTGACGCCCGCGTCGAGGCAGAGATCGATCATCTGCCCCGCCTCCTTCACATCGGTCGCGCCCCATTTTTTGAAAAATTCGTTCGACCCTCCGAACGTCGCCGTCCCGAAACTCAACGCGGGAACCTTCAGGCCGGAACGGCCGAGCTGTCTGTAATCCATGATGATTTTCCTGAAATAATGTTAGCGGTAAAAGCAATAATAGCTAAAAGAGAGACTCTTACAGTTTCGTCGTTTCTTTCAAACACAATCGATGGATCTAGCAATCTACGATAAGGAGCAAGGTATTCATTAATCAAAATTATAGCATCCGAACTGTTAACATAAGTCCTTGACAGAAGTTTGAGATAGCGTTGGGCTAACGCATCAAGTTTGTTTCGGTTCCACGCGCAGCATAATTGCCGCGCAAATTAAAACATTGAAAACATTTGGTTATTGCCTTACAGATGGTCGGCTGCGTAACTGGGAAACCGTCATGGATCACATAAGTTCATATCTTGCCGCTATCGTACAATCCTCCGACGATGCGATCATCAGCAAGAATCTGAACGCGCGGATCACATCCTGGAATCCTGCTGCGGAAAGGATTTTCGGTTACTCTGCTGCTGAAGCCTTGGGTCAGGACATTCGGCTCATCATTCCGCCTGACCGCCACTCAGAAGAAGACTCGATTATCAGCAGGATAAAGAAGGGCGAAAAAGTAGAGCATTTCCAGACTGTCCGACGACGAAAAGACGGTAAGCTCATCGATATTTCAATTACTGTTTCGCCTATCTTTGATGAAAAGGGCGAAATTATCGGCGCATCAAAGATCGCCCGTGATGTAACCGAGCAAATCTCAAAAGACGAGACACTGGCAGATACGAAAACACGACTGGAGCTGGCTCTAACGGCCGCCGGGATGGGAGACTGGAGCTGGGACGCAGAAACGGACCTGGTCACTTTCAATCCTGCGGCAGCAAAGATATTTCAGATCCATCCCCGCATTGAGATCACATGGACCGAGCTGCAAACACTTCTTGTGCCTGAAGACGCTGCGCGGGCTGCGGTGGAAGTCGAGAAGGCCTTGAAGAAGAGAACACATTATAGCGTTCAATACCGAATGGCCAAGGAAGGTCGCACACGGTGGATTTCCGCTAAAGGTCTCGGCCAGTATGACGAGGCGGGCGCACCGATCGGCATGGTGGGTGTTGTTCAGGACGTCACGGCAAGAAAGGAACAGGAACTGATCTTGCAGGCATTGAGTAAGCTTGCACCCGCGATAGCGGCCACGCTGGACTTTCAGACGCTATTGCAACTTGTCACCGACGAGGCTACCCGGTTGACGGGGGCTGCCTTTGGCGCTTTTTTCTACAATGCAATCACTGAAGACGGCAAGGCTTATGTGCTATACGCCTTATCGGGCGCTTCGCGTACCGCGTTTGAAAACCTGGGCATGCCGCGCGCAACTGCCATTTTCGCTCCGACTTTTCGGGGCGAAAGAACCATTTTGCTTGACGATGTGACTAAAGATCCTCAGTATGGGCAGAGCGGTCCTCATTTTGGTATGCCTAAGGGTCACCTCCCTGTTCGCAGTTATCTCGCAGTCCCAGTGATATCCAGGAGCGGCGAAGTGATCGGCGGGCTTTTCTTTGGACATCCAAAGCCTGGCATGTTCACAAAAACCGATGCAACATTGGCGGAAGGAATTGCAGCCCAGGCCGCGATCAGCATCGATAACGCCCGGCTGTACGAGGAAGTGGTCAAAGGCAAGGAAGCTGCTGAAGCCGCGAGTCGGGCGAAAAGCGAGTTTCTGGCGACGATGAGTCATGAAATCCGCACACCGATGAACGCAGTTGTCGGACTCGGCAGTATATTGGCGATGACCGAGCCTTTGACATCGAAACAACGCGAATATATCAGCACGTTACAAACATCGGCAGACACGCTCCTTTCACTTATCAACGACCTGCTCGACATCGCGAAGATCGAAGCGCGCACGGTTGAACTTGAAGAGCTTCCGTTTTCCGTGTCAGAGATGATTCAAGAGATCATCAGTATGATGAACGTTCGTGTGCAGGAGAAGGGGCTGCGTCTCATATCATCACTTGAGACCAGCTCGCTGCAAAAAAAGCTGTTGTTGGGCGACCCCACGCGGCTGAAACAGGTCATCACCAATCTATGCAGCAATGCCGTAAAGTTTACGGAGCGCGGGTGTATCACAATTCACGTCAGCAGCAGGCCAACCGACAACCCGTTAACGGAAACGCTGGAGATATGCGTCCAGGACACCGGCATTGGCATAGCGCGGGATAAGATCGACAACATTTTTGAAAAGTTTATGCAAGCGGACAGCTCGATAAACCGGAAATACGGGGGAAGCGGACTGGGTCTTAGCATAAGCAAGACCCTGATTGAAGCGATGGGGGGACACATCACGGTCAAAAGCGAACTTGGCGTCGGCTCGACGTTCTGCATTCAACTTCCATTGAAAATAGCATTGGTATCGCCTCAAAAAGAACCTGATAAGGCGTTTCTCGAAGATGGACCAAAGCGGCCCTCTGACGGCGGCACCAGAATTCTGCTTGTTGAAGATCATGAGCCCAACATCCTTGTTGCCGGGACCTTCCTGGAGAACATAGGCTTTTCCTACGATGTGGCCCGAAGCGGGGCCCAGGCAGTGGAAATGGTTAAAAAAGGCATCTACGATCTCGTCCTGATGGACGTTCAAATGCCAGGAATGAACGGGCTGGAAGCGGCAAGCCTTATACGAGCCAATGAGAAACGAGAAAGTAAACTCCCTGTGCCGATTATTGGCGTTACGGCCCATGCAATGGCTGGTGACAGGGAAAGATGCATAGGCGCAGGGATGGACGACTACATTGCCAAACCGTTTAAAGGGATAGAACTCCAAGACAAGATTGTGCGGCTATTGAATGGATCCTTCTGAAGTCGATACTCGACCAAGCGATTGAAAGCTTTTCAGAGTGATCGCCTTCGGCGCGGCAATGACATCGCTGCAGTACTGAAAGAAACCAACCTTCTCAGGCCTTACGCTTGCGTCTGCGCTTTACTGCTCTTGATACGCGCTTGCGTTCTGACTCCCAATTATCGGGTAGAACCGGCCTTACGCCTTCAGAAATAAAAGACAGAACAGCTTTAATAAACCTTTCCCGCGCTTGCTTTATTTTCCAACTCGAAATGCTTGATGAGACGATCAGAAGTTTCCGTTTGGCTGCCTTGTCCAAAGCGTCCGTTAGAAACTTCAGGTGTTTTTCATGCGTATCAAGAAGCCGGGTTCTCGACACCGGCAGGAATAGATCCTTTAGAAACGACATAGTGCACCCAAAAGCTGTCAAAAGACTGAGCGTTAGCAGCTGCCGGTTCGCCTGCCAAAATTCATCTAGCTAGAGTGCGGTTCACGCCGCTCCCCTAATGCTCCCCTCCGAAAAAAGTGCGCTGCTATCAATTCGGATGATAGGGAATAGACCGTTCTATCGATTATTAAAAATGGTGCGCCAGAGAGGATTGAACTCTCGACCTCTCCCTTACCAACTCAACGCCGAGAGGTCACCAGCAGTCCCGTCCGGTAACTGGCTGCAACAATAGTTGATTGTCCACCACACTACAATAAGGAACCATTCATAACAAGGAGTTACGTCGAAGATCGCTATTGAGCGCTCCCCTGTAGCTCCCCCTTATGGAGGTTTCTATGGCAGACTTGAGAAAGCGAATCTTTACACCCCGGCTCCTTGACAAACTGGGAGGTCCCCGGGAGGGGAGGCTTGAGATAGGCGATAGCTATTGCCCCGGCCTTCTGCTTCGGATGACCGAGAAAGGCGTTAAATCCTTCTCCGTCATCTACCGGGTCGCTGGCGAAGGTGGCCTTAGCCCAACAGGACGCCCGCTCGGAGGGAAGCAGCACCGAATCACCTTGGGTCAGTGGCCAATCATCGACCTCGTCGAGGCCCGCAGACAAGCCCGAGAGATCCGGATAGCGGCAGCCTCAGGACGCGATCCCCGCTTTGACCGGCACAACCTCATAGCCTCTCGTATCGCTAACAATGTATCGAGCGTAATAGAGCGTTATATCGACCGTCAGGCCAAGGTGAATAATCAAAACTGGAAAAACATTCAAAGCATGTTGAACCGGATTGTCGTGCCGGAATGGGGACCGCGACCGATTGTTGAGATCACC
>JBDHTS010000050.1:0-18107 GCA_039808845.1 Alphaproteobacteria bacterium
CTCCGTGCTGAAAGATTATATAAGCGACGGGGCCTACGACGCGCGCAAGGACAAGCTTGAAGGGCTAAGGCTTTTCCCTCTGGACCGGCGCATCATCAAGGAGGCGGATCTGGAATTCAACCAGTTCCCGCAAATCCTCGCCTATTGGCGTTCGAAGGACGGCCCGTTCGGCAGCCGTCTTCCCAGGCAATGGGTCGATTTTTACCGGCGGATTGATGACATCAGGACGGCAGCCTGAGGCTGCCGCGAAAAGTCTTTTCCCGGACTATGCCTTTTTCTGTTTTTTCCCGGCCCGCAAAACCTATATAATATCAAGGAAAGCAAGAAAACCGGCTTTTCCTGCAGGTATCAAGAGTTTCATACGTTTCATGGTCAATGCGTTTTTAAAATTCATCATGCCCTTCCAGATCGCCATGAGGCAAACGCTGGAAAGCTTTATCCGGCTGGAAACGAGCGACGACGAAACCACGATCGTGGCGCAGGACGGGTCCCTTCTGACATATATCAAGGTCGATGGCACGCGCCAGGTCGTCGGGGACAAGGAGTTCCAGCATATCATCGAGGGCGCGACGATTAAGATCGGGGCGCGTTTCGACAGGCCCGGTCATGCCATGCAGATTTATTTCGTGCGCGATCCCGAACAGATCGGCCGCCATTTGCAGCAGATGGTGCGTCCCAGCCGCATCGCCGCAAAGAATATGGGCTTCGAGATCGATGACGTCTTTGATGAACGCATCCGGCATATGTCGAAATATCTCTCCTATGAAGAATGTTATTTCGTTCTGTGGACCCGGCCGAGCGTCCTCACGAAAAACGAGCGGGAAAGGGCGGTCAAGGAGGCCAAGCAGAAAAAATGGCTGAACGCCGGGTATGCCCAATATCCTCTGGCGGCCGTCGACGCGTTGCGCATGCGCCATAAAAGCTTTCAGTCCTCGGTTCTTGCCGCGATGGAGGAACTGGGTCTGCGCACATCCGTTCTTGAGGCCCATGAGGCCCTCCAGGCCGTTCGCAATAATCTGTTTCCTAACAGGGCCAATGAGTCCTGGCGTCCCTGTCTGCCAGGCGATCCTATTCCTCCCCGCGCTCCCTCGTCGGGAACGGATATGTCCGACATCATGTGGCCGCCTTTGCGGCAGCAGCTTGTCGCCGGCGATGCCCGCGTGATTGACCGGTCGATCTGCCGGATCGGCGACCTGCTTTGGGGGGGGGCGGACATGACTCTCGGCCCGATGGATGCCGCTCCGTTTCCCCAGTTGATGAACCGCCTGGTCGAAGCCGATATCCCGTTCCGCATTTCCCTTCTGATCGAAGGCGGCGGGATTCAGGCGACGGCCCTGCGGGGGTTCGCCGCCACCATTCTCGGGGTGACCAATTCCCTGAACAAACAGATCAAGTTTTCCCTGGAAGGCCTGGCCGTTCTGGCGCGGCGCGAACCCGTCGTCAAGCTGCGGGTGTCTTTTGCGACCTGGGCGCCCGCCAATGACAAGGAGATGCTGGAAGACCGCCTGGCCACCCTTGTGCAGTCTGTGGAATCCTGGGGCTATTGCCAGGTCAGCGAGTTTTCGGGGGATCCCCTTGACTGCGTGATGTCGTCCGCCATGGGCATCCAGTGCGCGAGCACCGCGCCTTCCGCCATTGCCCCCATGATCGAGGTGATGAAGCTGGTGCCCTGGCAGCGGCCATCCAGCCCGTTTACGCATGGGGCTATTCTTTTGCGGACGGCCGATGGCAAGGTCTGGCCGTACCAGACGGGCACGAATGTCACGACGACATGGTTTGATCTGCTGTTCGCGCAGCCGGGCGCCGGTAAATCCGTTTTGCTGAATACTCTCAATCTGGGCACCGTGCTGTCGCCCGGCCTGTCAAAATTGCCCTATGTCGCTGTCATCGACATTGGTCCCTCATCCTCCGGCCTGATTTCCCTGATCAAGGAGGCATTGCCTGTCGCGCGCCAGCATGAAGTGGCCTATTACCGCCTGCAGATGACGCATAAATTCGCAGTCAACCCGTTCGATACCCAGCTGGGATGCCGTTATCCGCTGATCGATGAGCGAAGCTATCTGGTCGAACTGCTGACCCTGTTCTGTACGCCTCCGGGCCATGACAAGCCTTACGACGGCATCCAGCAGCTGGCCGGTCTTGTGGTGGATGAAATGTTCCGCTGGCGGGACGACGCCTCGGCCAATGCCGAGCCGCGTCCTTATCTGCCCCGGCTGGATGCCGAAGTGGACGAAGTCCTGCAAAAATTCAATGTCCATCTGCCGACCGATCCGTACTGGTGGGATGTCGTCGATAAGATGTACGATCTCGGCCAGTATCACGCGGCGGCTCAGGCCCAGCGGCATGCCGTCCCCACGCTGACTGACGCGATCACCGCTGCGCGCCGTCCCCAGATCCGCAGTCTCCTCGAAGAAACCACCGTCGGATTCAGTTCGGAAAGCGTGATCAATGCCTTCGAGCGCATGGTGACCTCCGCCATCCGCGAACTGCCGATCCTTTCGTCCATCACCCAGTTCGATATCAGCGATGCGCGGGTCTGTTCCCTTGACCTGATGGACGTCGCCCCCCAGGGCGACGAAGTGGCCGACCGCCAGACGTCCATCATGTATATGCTCGCGCGCCATACGCTGGTTCGCAGCTGGTGGATGGGCATGGATTCCCTGCAGTTCATCCCTGAAAAATACCGGGATTATCATGAGGCGCGGCTTCAGGATGTGATGGAGACGCCTAAACGGCTTTGCTATGACGAATTCCACCGGACCTCCCGTTCCGGTTCGGTGCGGGCGCAATTGATCCGGGACGTCCGGGAAGGCCGGAAGCGTGGTGTCCAGATCCTTCTGGCGTCGCAATTGCTGGACGATTTCGACAAGGACATGATCGACCTGGCGACCGGCGTATGGGTGCTGGGCAGCGCCATTTCCGATTCGGCGATCGAAAACGTACGGGAACGGTTCGGCCTGTCCGAAACGGCGCGGGATATCATACGGTTCAAGCTGACAGGTCCGAAATCGGGAGGGGCGCCTGCGCTCTTTGTGCTGGCGACGACGGAGGGGCGTTACGAACAGTTTCTCATCAATACGCTGGGCCCGATCGAACTCTGGGCCCTGTCGACCTCGGCCGAAGACGTCGCCATCCGTAACCGCTTATACACGCGCCTTGGGGCGGGCCGTGCGCGGCACATGCTCGCGGCTGCGTTTCCCGGGGGCAGCGCACGCAGCGAGATCAAGCGGCGCGTTCTGCTTAAGTCGGAGAAGGAGGGTGGAGAATCCCGCTCTGCGCTGACCAGCCATGTGATCGACGAGATTGTCGAGGAACTGGTCCTGCGCTCCGAGGAAATGCTGGAGGAAGTGGAAAGGCGCAAAGTGAAGGCTTTGTCATGAGTCCTTCAGCGGGATTGGGCAAATCACAGGCCGTGATGGAAAAGGAAACGGGGCTGGCCCCTTTTCTACGCCGCAACGGCAGGATGATCCTGATAGGCTTTGGTATTTTTCTGCCTTTGTTTATCTGGTGGGGGCTTCGGCCGGTCAAGGGGACCGTCCACCTTGGCGTATGCCGTACGATTATCGAACTGCAGATCCCCTATCCTGAAACCCTGAGACTGACAGCCATTGAAAAGCTGGTCCCGAATGAGCCGGGAGGAGCCGCTCTTCGTCTTTATTTTACGCATATCGATGGTTTCGGCCAGAATCGGTCGGAGGTTTTTGAGTGTCTTTTCGGTCCTGGCCTGGCTCTGGAAGGATTGAAGCGCAACCGGGTTTCCCTGCCTCCCGAGAAAATCGCCAGGCTAGCGGCGACCGTCCCCTTTATTATTGCCGCTAAGCCCAACCGCAATACCCCCGGCCGTCCGCGGGACGATCTGATGAGCCTGAAGAAGGATTAAAACCCTGTAGCTGCTGGAAAATTTGATTTTTTGAGCTTAAATCCCATATAATTAAGCCTATACGGGGATGGAATGGACAAGACCAAGGTAGCAAAAGACCTCAAACACCCGCTCTCGGTTCTGGACAATCCGGTCCTTCCCGATCTCACTTCGCGTATGCTGGTCGATCTGGTCGTCAACGAAAAATCCCAGATCTGGCTGATCTACAATAAACCTCTCGGTGAAGTGGTGAAGTGGGTGGAATATGACCTCGACCTTAAAAGAGTTCATCTCGTCATGATCTCCGGGCGCCAGCAGAATCTGGGCCTTGTCATTCCCGCCCGCATGGAAACCTATCTGCAGCGTGGCCGCCAGATTTATATGATGCAGATGAAGGGCAAAAAAATTCTGGATTGCGGTCTTGTGCCGCTCATGGTTCGCGGAACGGTACATTGAGGATTAAATATATGACCGAAGCAGCTAGCTTATCTATAGGGGCAAAGATAAAACTGATTGGTTTCGCCATTTGGTTAAGCAACGGATCAGGCGCAGATCCTGAAGCGGTGGCACAATTAAGCAAGAGGTTGTCCTCTGATGACCCTGGCCTATCAACTGAAAATTACAATAAACTTGTAGAAGCTGTTAACAGGGATCCTGGTGCGGCGATTGCGGCGGCTAAACAAGCCATACGCCAAGACCCAAAAATCATAAACCGCGTCAATGAGGATCCTTCACAAATTTTAGTTCTTATGGGGGCGGATAATATACCTGCTCCCTCTTCACCTCCACAGAGTAGCGCGAATGGCCAACCTGTTCGTCGCGCATCTGCAATGCATGGCTCCATAGCCGTTAGTGCGCGTTTAGCAGATATACCTCCTGTGGCTGCAAGCCAGCCTGTCGCGGCTGGATCAGCGCTAAATCAGCCGCTTTCGAATGGGCTGGTTGCAGCGGGATCGGCAGTGGATTCAGGAAACGAGACGGAACTCGATGAACGCATAGCGCTTGTCGAGCAGATAGCGGAGCAAGGTTTTCAAATCCGCGAAAATCCCAATGTTAAAAAAATCATGCAGATGGGGCATGATGATCCTGAAATAGGCCAATTTATTGAAAATATTACGGATATCAATATGAATGAAGATCCGGCGAAATATCTGGATAGGCTAAAAAATATGTCACTGGAGGATCTGCGCAAGCAAAAGGCAATGCTGGATAATGCCGAAAACTTGCAATCCATGACAGGATGGTTTGCCAATTCACCTCAATGGCTTGCCCATGGCTTGGCAGCTATTGGGAATAGTATTTCCGAGAAAGTCGATCTTTCTTCTTTGCTAAGCGGCAATTTTGGAGGTCTTGGATCCAACTTGAGCGGCATTCTGGATGGGCTTGCCAATGGGATTTTCCAGTTGATTGGCGAGGCTCTTAAATCTTTTTCCGGTTCCGGTTCTGACTTCGGTTTGGGAACATTGCTTTCCGCCAACAACAGCGGCGGCCAGCAGACCGCGAATCTGGCGGCAGTCTCTGAAGAGATTACAGGCAACGCGTCCCCGCCCGTGGAATCTTATGATGAGAACGGTGCACCTCAGGGCACAGCTGCGCTTGCCCCTGCGCCTGTGGCAGGCGGACCTACTGCTGCAAGACCTGCAACAGCCTGATAAACGCATCAGATCGCCTTTTTCCGGACAACAGGCTGGCCCATGGCCTGAGCCATAAAAAACCGTTTGGCAAAGGGCAGGCGGGAAACAGTCTTGATGCCGGCGCGGCGGGCCAAGCTTACACTTGGCCAGTCATTCGCAAACAGGCGGTTCAGCAAATCGGTCGCGCCGGACATGGCGGTGTTATCAAACCGGCGCAGGCTTTGATAAGCCGCAAGAATATCAGGCGTACCGGGGTCATTTCTTTCCTGCACGGCTTTTGTCACCAGTTGTGCCAGAACGTCTGCGTCCCGCAGGCTCAGGTTGAGTCCCTGTCCCGCAATGGGATGTATGCCATGGGCGGCCTCTGCCACCAAAGCCATACGCGGACCTGTGTAACGATGGGCATGGCTGAAACTTAAAGGATAGGAAAAACGCTCCCCCAGAAGTCGTACGTTCCCGTATCGAATAGGAAACCGGGCGGTCAGCCCGGCATTGAAAACTTCTTCCGGCCATTCCAGCGGCGATGCGCCGTCTGTATGGCTCGTCCAGACGACCGAAGACCGATGGCGTCCTAAATTATCGTCCGACATAGGCAGGATGGCAAATGGCCCCTCCGGCCGGAAATGCTCGACGGCCCGGTAATGATGAGGCTGGTCATGGCTGACGGTGCAAACGATCGCTTTTTGATGGTAAGACCAGGAACGTATGTTCACTCCCATCCAGTCACGGGTAAAGGATTGCCGCCCATCCGCACCAATTACAAGCCTTGTATGACAGATACGATTACCTGTGGTTATAACCTTAACACTTTGATCTGAAACAATATAATCAGAGATAGCGGTTCCAGTCCAGTGACGTACGGAAGAAAGGCTTCGAGCCTTTTCAAACAGGCAGCGCCGGAAATCCGCATTCTCAACGATCCAGCCGAATATTTTGCCTCCGGCTTCTGAGCTGTTGAAAGAAAGAGGTACGTTCCTGGATCGTCCTTCCAGAATATCGATGGCGGTAATGGCGCAAGCGCCGTTTCCGGCATCCTCCAGAGAAGCCCAGATGTCAGCTTTCTCCAGAATGGTCCGTGATCCATAGGAAATGGCCGTTGTACGCCCGTCGAAAGTCCCTTTCAACTGGTCTTCCGGCCTGTCTCGATCAATACAGATGACGGATACGCCCTGGGTACCAAGCAACGCGGCCAGCGTCAGTCCGGCAAGACCGCCGCCTGCGATGACGACATCAGCTTCTTCCATGCAGGCCTCCGAAAACGTCTCCTCTCTTTCCCTGAAAGAGAGGAAGAATCAGGCGATAGGCGAGTCGACCCGTACCGGCAAATCGGCAGCGATCGGGTCGTCGTCCAGCATTTCGATCATGCCGGTCGGCTGGATCGCGAAATGCGCGATGAACAAAGCGTTGGAATAAAACACAACGCCCTCGCACAGGAAATGGCCCTGCTCGTTCCGGCCTTCATAGGAAGCCGGGCGCACGGTGCCTTCCATGACGGCGCGGGTCTGCGCATCAAGATTTTTCGGAATGTCGGGATTGTCCAGGGTTTCGGCGATCAGGAACGGGCCTTCCTCGCCGCGGACGAAATAGCAGAAGAAGCGCAGGTAGTCGAGGACGTTTTCCTCCGTCACCTTGATCGGCGCGATGCCGTTGACTTCATGGATGGGGGGCGATGTGCCCATCAAACGGTACAGATTGCCTTCCGCCGTCAGGTAATAAATAGTGAGTTTCTTGTTGGGCCATGCGGTATCCCGCACCCGCACCAGGACGACTCGTTCATAAAATGGCAGGGAGCGCCAAGAAACCTGGCTGGTTTCCGGGGAAACGCGGTATTTGCCATCCACGGGGCCGATCTGCTCCAGAAAACCTTGAAGTTCCTCGCCGGTTACCGGGTTCCATTTATCGTCGTCATACATGACGTATCCTGTCTTAAAGTCGTGATTTTGATGGGAAAAGCCAGCATTTCGCCAAGGTTTCCCTGCTTTCCGACATCATTAGGGGTTTGGACCGCGTTCGTCAAAGGAAATCTCCCGATGCAAATGTTTGACAGGGCCTTTCCCATTCGTTATAAACCCCATTCCGTAACGATAAACACAGACCGGAGCGCGATCCATGAAACGCACCTATCAGCCGAGCCGCCTTATCCGCAAGCGCCGTCACGGTTTCCGTTCGCGCATGGCGACCAAGCAAGGCCGTCAGGTTCTTTCCCGCCGCCGGGCTAAAGGCCGTAAGGTCCTGTCCGCATAATCGAGCGGGTGGTTCCGGCCTCGGTTTGGGGTCGACATGAAAACCAGCACTGAAGACATGAAACGTCTCGGCCGCCTGACAAGGCGGTCGCAGTTTTTGAGCGTTCAGCAAAAGGGCAAAAAATGGATTTCGCGCGGGCTGATCCTGCAGGCCGCGTCTAACGATTGTTCTCAGCCGCGCTTCGGCCTGACGGTATCGAAAAAAGTGTCCGGGTCCGCTGTCGTGCGCAACAGGATTCGGCGGCGGCTGAGGTCTGCGGCGTACGATATTCTGCCCTTTCAGGCCATACCGGATTTCGACTACGTTCTGATCGGACGGCTGGAAACGATGGATTGCCCTTATGCCGATCTTGTCAAGGATCTGTCCTGGTGTCTCAAAAGGCTGGGTTGCGCCAGAACGGATGATGTCGCATGAAAATTCTGGCGCAAGGAACGATTAAGCTTTATCGCGTACTGATATCGCCTCTGATGGGTCCATGCTGCCGCTATCAGCCAAGTTGTTCCGCCTATGCGCTGCAGGCGATCGAGTGGTACGGTGTTGTCAAAGGCGGCATCCTGACTTTGGGACGCCTCTTGCGCTGCCATCCTTTCACCCGTCGTCATGGCCTCGATCCGGTGCCCGAAGCGTTTGCGTGGCGTGACATGATCGGCTATAAACGCACAGTTTCCGGCAAATGCCGCTCCGAACCGCGACAGGATCATACCTCATGATGAACAAAAAGGACGAGATGCATCCGGAAGACCGGCGCAACCTTATTCTTTTTGCGCTAATGGCGGTTGCGGTGTGGCTGGCCTACGAGCATTTCCTAATCAAGCCCAAGATGGATCAGTTGCGCGCCGCGCAGAAAGCGACGCAGGAGTTTATCGCCTCTGGAGTATCCGATCCCACGGCTGTCAAGATTCCGCGGGCACAGGCTCTGGCAGCTTCTCCCCGCCTGCCGTTCGCCAATGAATCTGTTGCCGGTTCGATTGCCCTGACCGGCGGGCGCATCGACGATCTGCGTCTTTTGAAATACGCGAAAACCCTGCATAGCGCGGAACGGGTGGAGCTGCTATCGCCTTCGGATGCGGAATTTCCGATGTATGTGGAATTCGGATGGCTGTCTTCCGTCGCCGGTCTTAAACTGCCCGACGCCACGGCATCGTGGCAGGTGGCAAATGGCATCAGGGAGCTGAAACCCGGTCAGCCCGCGACCTTGTTCTGGGAGAATGGGCAGGGGTTGCGGTTCGAACGGATTTTTTCACTCGATAATCAGTATATGTTCGAGGTGACGCAGCGTGTGACGAATACGTCCGCCGCGCCTGTCTCCCTGTATCCGTATTCGCTGATCGCGGAACAGGGCCTGCCGGCTGAATTCATGGGCCGGCGCATCCAGGAAGGGCCGCTCGCCTATCTGGATGGCAAGCTCACGGAAATTCCTTACGGCAAGATGCGCAAGGAAACGGGCAAGCGGGAAATCAACGCGTCGAACGGCTGGATCGGCATCACCGAGGAATACTGGTTCTGCGGTTTCATTCCGCCAAAGAGCGAAACTACGAAATACGGTTTTCTTTATAATGCCCCGCCGACGCCGAAGGGCAGGGACCGGTATCAGGTGGATGCGGTCGGTGCCCAGCGCACCGTTGCGCCGGGTGCAAGCGTTGAAACGACAACCCGTGTATTTGCGGGCGCTAAAGAAGTCCGGACGCTTGAGGCGTATGAAAAGAAACATGACATTCCGCATCTCGACCTGGCTGTCGATTTCGGCATGCTTTATTTCATGACCAAACCGCTGTTCCACGCACTGCACTTTTTTTACCGTACTGTCGGCAATATGGGCGTCGCGATCATTATGCTGACCGTGATGGTGCGTTTGTTCGTTTTTCCGCTCGCCAACATCTCCTATCGATCCTTCGCACAGCTGCGCAAAGTCACACCGCAGATGAAGGAGATCCGCGACAAATATAAAGGCGATCAGCAGCAGCTGCAGGCGGAACTGGTGAAACTCTATGAGCGGGAAAAAGTAAATCCGATGGCCGGATGCCTGCCCATGCTGGTGCAGATTCCGATTTTCCTCGCTCTGTATAAGGTCATGGTGATCACGATCGAATTGCGCCACGCGCCGTTCTTCGGCTGGATCCATGATTTATCGGCGCCCGATCCGACGACGGTCTTCAATCTTTTCGGCCTGATCCCCTGGACGCCGCCTGCCGCGCTGATGATCGGCGCATGGCCCTGCATGATGCTGGCGACACAGCTGCTGACGCGCAACATGAATCCGCCGGCGCAGGACAAGACGCAGGCGTTTATGATCAACGTCATGCCGTTCTTTTTCTGTTATATTATGTCTGGTTTTGCCTCGGGCCTTGTCGTGTACTGGACATTCTCTGGCGCGCTCGCGATGCTGCAGCAATTTGTTATCATGAAGTCTATGGGCGTCGAGGTGTATTTCTTCCGTAAGCCCAAGGTAGAAAAAGAACTGGAAAAACAGGTGGCGGAGCAGCCAACGGTCCATCCTGAAATCGAGGTGCTTGAAGATTCGGTGGAGCATGCCCTTCTTGGTGACGATGCCGGCAAAACCGAACCGCTCTCCAAGCCGACAAAAAAGAAGAAAAAATGATGGAATTCACGCCGGCGCAAAGAGAGGCCGGACGGCTGTTATTTTCCGGCCCCTGCGATTTTGCGGCGGGTGTGGACTGCCCGGAGCGTCTTCCGCCCGCGTCTCTGCCTGAAATTGCCTTCGCCGGCCGCTCCAACGTCGGAAAATCTTCCCTGATCAATGCTCTGACGGGCCGCAACGCCTTGGCGCGCGTATCTCACACCCCCGGGCGGACGCAGCAACTGAATTTTTTTGATGTCGCAGGCAGGATGTTCCTCGTCGATATGCCGGGATACGGCTATGCCAAGGTTTCGAAGACCATGCGGTCTTCCTGGGACGGGCTGGTGCGCGATTATCTGCGTGGCCGGCAGACTTTGCGCTGCGCTTTCGTGCTGATCGATGCACGGCATGGCCTGAAGGATTCCGACCATGCGGTTATGGATCTGATGGATGAGGCGGCCGTCTCCTGCCGTGTCATTCTGACCAAGACAGACGAGATGAAACCCGGTGCCTTGGCGGAAATGGAAGATAAGGTGTGCTCGGATCTGAAGAAACATACCGCCGCCTTTCCCGTGACGTGGGCCACCAGCGCCCATAACGGCAAGGGGATAGACGAGCTGCGCGCCCTGATTCTCCAGCTGGTGGAAGCATGAACCTATTATAAGATTCATGTCGGTCTTTCGCCGGATCGTGCGTTCTGGTAAAACAGAGTCATGACTTTCCGCGTGTTTCTCCTGATCATCCTTCTCGCCGTTTTTGCCCCGCTGTCGCCTGTATGGGCAGCCAGCGTCAATAACGTGCGTTTCGGTGTCCATCCGGGGCAGACGCGCATGGTTCTGGATATCAGCGGCATCAAAAGTTTTCGCGTGTTCACCATGTCATCCCCTTACCGGATTGCGGTCGATCTGCCGGTCTTCGACTGGCGCGTCGGCATGGTGGACAAGGTGCATAACAGCGGCGTATCGGGAATTCGCCAAGGCCCTCTGACATCGGATGTGTCGCGTGTCGTCGTCGACCTGAATGGTCCGGCCATTATCAAGTCCGCTTTTATCATTCCGGCCAGGGCCGGCCAAGGCGAAAGGCTAGTCGTGGATTTTGCGCAGGTGTCCGCGGAAAAATTTGCCTCTGCCCGGACCGAGGTGTTCGGAACGCTGAAATCCGGCGGAACCGCCATGGCGTCCATCGACCCTCCGCCGCCCAAGCCGGTTGCGCCCCCTTCTTCCGTTTTCGAAGCCCCGGAACCGGAGCAGGAGCCGGTCATGGAAATCGCTTTGCCCCGCCTGGAAGGCATTCCGGGGCAGAAGCCGCTGATCGTCATTGACGCAGGCCATGGCGGCATCGATCCGGGCGCGCTGGGCGCAAACGGCGTCTTTGAAAAACACGTCGCCCTCGGCATGGCCAAGGCGCTAAAAAAACAGCTGGAGGCAGGAGGGCGTTACCGGGTCATGCTGACCCGCTCGGGCGATACCTATCTGAAACTGGGGCAGCGCGTTGAATTCGCCCGGAAAAACAAGGCCGACCTGTTCATTTCGCTGCATGCGGATTCCGTGGACCGCCCGGGCGTACAGGGCGCCTCGGTCTATAGCCTGTCGGAAAAGGCCTCGGATGCCCAGACAGCGAAACTGGCCGCCCGTGAAAACCAGGCCGACGCCATCGGCGGCATCGACATGGGAGCCGAGGATGAACAGGTGGCGGGGATTCTGGTCGATCTGGTCATGCGGGATACGATGAACCAGTCGAATTTCTTTGCCAACACACTGGTCTCCGCCATGCGCCAGAACAGTATCCAGACGCTGGACAATGCCCACCGGTCCGCCGGTTTTGCGGTGCTGAAGGCCCCGGATATCCCGTCCGTGCTGATCGAACTGGGCTATATGACGAACAAAAACGACTGTGCGCGGCTGTGCAGCCCCTCCTATCAGCAGAAAATGGCGCAAATCCTCGCTGGCGGCATCGACCGGTATTTTCAGAAAACAATCGCCAGCCGCTGAACCCCTGGCGCCGATCGGATCAAAACCGGGCATAAACAGCCGTAAAAAAACAAAAAAGGCTTGAAAAGGGATGTTCAATCTATAATTAGTCGTGTATATAAGGTGAAAAGGTTTAACCCCGCCCGGGGCGAAAAACTGGTTCCCTGTCAACAAACCTATAAGATGAGGTCACTACGATGAAGACTCTGTCCAAACTCTGCATGGCTGCTTCCCTGCTGGTTCTGGCTGCCTGCAGCACAACCGGTGACGGCGGCGCGAAAATGGAAAACTACGACGAGCAAGCTCCCTACGCGCATGAGCGCACCGTTGGCAGCGAACAGGCCGTCAAAGCCGACACCATGTACAACACCCACCAGAACAAGTAAGTTCTGGCGCGTTTGCGCATTTTACAAAAGCCGCCTTACCGGGCGGCTTTTTTCATGGCAGTTTTTAAAGAAACGGATAATCCGTGTAACCGTGCGGGCCGCCCGCGTAAAACGTTTTCATGTCGGGGGTGTTCAGGGGCGCCTCGGTACGAAAGCGTTCGGGCAGGTCGGGATTGGCGATGAAAAGCCCACCGAAGGCAACGGCGTCAGCCAGGCCGCTGTCCAGCGCGTCTTGCGCGGTTTCGAAGGCATAACCTTCGTTAACGATCATCACGCCCTTATAAGCTTCGCGCATGGACAGGGTGACCGGCGGCACGCGGGGCGTTCCATCCGGTTTCCGCGACGGCTCCTTGACGTGAAGATAAGCGAGGCCGAACGGGCCCAGCAGTTCTGCAACGCGGACGAACAGCGCTTCCGGATCGCTGTCCGCCGCGTCCTGCACGACGTCCGGCGACAGACGTAAACCGGTGCGGTCCGCCCCCGCGACGGCAATCACAGTCTCCACCACCTCCAGCAGGAAGCGGGCGCGATTGTCGATGGCGCCGCCATAGGCGTCGGTGCGCTGGTTCGGCCCGTCCTTCAGGAACTGGTCGATCAGATAGCCGTTCGCGCCGTGGATCTCCACCCCGTCGAACCCGGCGTCCATCGCGCGTTCCGTGGCACGGGCGTAATCTCGGACTGTGCGCGTAATGTCCTCTTCCACCATCGCGCGGGGCGTCACATAGGGCTTATCCTTGCCGAGGGACCGGGCAAAGCCCGCCGCGGGAACGGCGGACGGGGCAATGGGCAATGCGCCGTCCAGAAAATCAGGGTGCGAAATGCGGCCCATATGCCAGAGCTGCAGCACCATCAGCCCGCCTTGATCATGCACGGCCTTGGTGACTGCCGCCCAGCCCCGCTGCATGGCGTCGGTATAAACGCCCGGCGCGTCCTTCCAGCCGTAACCCTCCGGAGAGATCGCCGTCGCCTCGCTGACGATCAGCCCGGCCCTGGCCCGCTGGGCGTAATATTCCGCCATCAGGGCATTGGGCAGACGGCTTTCCCCCGCCCGCGCCCGTGTCAGCGGTGCCATGACACAGCGGTTTTTAAGGGACAGTTTTCCAGCCTGGAGGGGATCGAAGAGAGAAATCATGTTTGTGTTCCTGCTTTTTAGAGATGCGACTATGCAGGAACAATACAAGAGATCTTCCATACTTTTTTGTCATCTCGCAGCGAAGCGGAGAGATCTGCACTTGTAGGACCATTAAAGATCTCTCCGCTTCGCTGCGAGATGACAAGATCGAAATAAAAAAGCCGCCCGAAGGCGGCTCTTAAATAAACTTACATTACTTCGTCGGAGCAATGTTCAAAGACTGAACGCCTGGCTCTGTAGTTTTAGATACTGGCGCTTTGTCATCAGGATTTATACCAAAATCCGAAGAAATTCCCATTGTCTAGTCCTCCATTTAAAACTGAAACGACATAGGCAGTGTGCTTAAAGACCCCTCTTAGAGTCAACCAAATAAAAAACATTCTTAAACAAAAAATCCTGGAACCGAATAAAGCTTTCAAAACCGGACGGAAAAAGCTTAGTGTCCTTCGTGTTTAAAATCTTTTTGAAGTCAGGCACATGACCCCCGCCGCCCGGATCCAGAGCGTGATCGACCTGTTGCAGAAAACAGGAGCCAGCCGTATTCCCATGGACGGCACGGTGGGGGATTATATGCGCGGGCGGCGTTTTATCGGCGGCAAGGACCGCGCCGCCATTGTCGAGCGGCTTTACGCCATAACCCGCGCCCATGCTCGCCTCGGCTGGTGGCTGGCGCAAAAAGGGGCCGGGGATACGCCCCGCACGCGAACCATTGCGTGGCTCACCTTGGGAGAAGGGTTAAAGGCCGACACAATCGCAAACTTGTTTGATGGTTCCCGCTACGGTGCGCCTGCGTTGTCAGAGGCGGAGGAAAGCTTGGCGCGCATGCTGGAAAACCACACGATCGATCATCCGGACATGCCGGATTCGAACCGCGCCGAATGTCCGCCGCAATGGGAGTCGCGCCTGCGCGCGCGATTTGGTGTTGATTTCGAAAAAGAAATGGCCGCGATGATTCCGCCCGCCACGCTGGATCTGCGCGTCAATGTCCGGCGCCTTTCCCGTGAGGACGCCGCCGCCAGCCTGAAAAAGGACGGCGTCAAAACCGTGCCGACGCCTTATTCGCCCTGGGGATTACGGGCGGAAAACAAGGCGTTTTTGTCGAAAACCAAGGCATTCACCAAGGGCCTGATTGAAATCCAGGACGAGGGGTCGCAGCTGATCGCGTTCCTGTGCGGCGCGCAGCCGGGGATTCAGGTGCTGGATTACTGCGCGGGCGCGGGCGGCAAAACGCTGGCCATCGCCGCCGCGATGAACAACAAGGGCCGGATCATTGCCTGCGACATCGACGCGGGCCGCCTGACCAAGGGCCGCGTGCGGTTCAAGCGCGCAGGCGTCAACGACATCATCGAGACACGGCCCCTGTCCGATGAAAAAAACCGCAAATGGCTGCGGCGGCAGAAAGGCACGTTCGACGTGACGCTGGTGGACGCGCCGTGCAGCGGCACCGGAACCTGGCGGCGCAATCCGGATCTGCGCTGGCGCGCTTTCGGCCCTTCGCTTGAGGAGCTTCTGACGACGCAGGCCGAAATCATGGACAAGGCGGCCAAAACCGTAAAACCGGGCGGACGCTTTGTTTATGCGACCTGTTCCCTGCTGACGGAAGAAAACGAGGATCAGGTCACAGCTTTCCGCGAAAAAAACCAAGATTTTGATATCATTGATGTTTCTTCTCTTATTCCCAGCCTTGGCTCTGGCCCTTTCATGCGTTTATCCTCCGCCCGCCACGGCACGGACGGTTTTTTTGCTGCAGTGCTGCAAAAAAAGGCGTAAGACGAAACCCAGCGTAAACAAGATGCGGGTTTTACCGTGCTCAATTCTGAGACTCTCCGTGCTCTGGAAACAGTCGAGCATTGTGATTACGAGATAGCGTGCACATCTCTTACGGACACCGGTTACCAAAAAATAGGAAAGGGTACGACGGAAAGCACAGTTTTTCGTCTCCCGAACTCCGAATATGTTATCCGCATCTTTCGTCATGAGCATATCCCTGCCGCCATGATGGCAATGGGCAGAGCAATGCCTGGTAATCCATTTTTGCCACGTATAGATGAATACCGGCGCTTATCGGCAACCGCTCGTGCCCTTGTCATGGAAGCTCTGGTCCATCCTTCTGAGATAAAGCCGTGCATGAACGAAAGCGCCTTCAGAACTTTGAGCGGCGCCATCGATGCCTACAGGAATTTTCCCTTAGGGGATAAAAGGCATGCAAGATGCCATGAGATGTTCGGTCGAAGTGCCCGCAATCAATATCTGGGCGCTATGCTGCAAGCACTGGCGAATGCCATTGCCGAGCGCCACGAAGATGAACCGGATTGTTGTTTGCGTCTGAACAACCGGAGCAGCAGCCGTGTTCTGCTCCGACGTACAGAAACAGGATTTTTTCCCGTCTTTGCGGATCCTCTGACTTTGGGCAACGACAAAGCCGTCGCTTTGCGGGAAATGAAGCAGATTGTTGAGCGATGCGAGGTTCTTCTGGGTTTGCCGTCAAGGCAGATTTCAATCAGGGCTCAACAGGCGGAATTGGCGCGACCTGTCTGAGGACCGATTAATTTGCCACGAGGTTCGCAGTTTGTCGCAGTGGGAGCCGCTGCTGGCCACCTCTCTCTATCTGATCCAAAAACATCCCTGTCTCAAGACGGCATTAGATCTCTGTTTTTATAAGTTTTTACGCCGCCGCGCGTTTCAAACGCTTGCGCACCGTCTCTGCCGCCGCGACCATGTTTTCCAGGGCGGCTTTCGTCTCCGGCCAGGCGCGTGTCTTCAGGCCGCAATCCGGGTTGACCCAGATCTGTTCGGCCTTCAGCACATCCAGCGCCTTGTCCAGCAGCCCGACCATTTCATCGGTCGATGGCACGCGCGGACTGTGGATGTCGTACACGCCGGGGCCGATCTCGTTCGGATATTTGTAAGTGACGAAGGCGTCCAGCAATTCCATCTGGCTGCGCGACGTCTCGATCGAGATCACGTCCGCGTCCATCGCGCCGACCGACTCGATGATGTCGTTGAACTCGGAATAGCACATATGGGTGTGGATCTGCGTCGTATCCTCCACCCCTGTAGAAGACAGGAGGAAGGAATCGACCGCCCAGGCGAGATAGGCTTTGCGGTCGCTCTCGCGCAGGGGCAGGCCCTCGCGGATCGCCGGCTCGTCGATCTGGATGATCGTGATTCCGGCCTTTTCCAGGTCGCGCACTTCGTCGCGGATCGCGAGGGCGATCTGCTTGCAGGTGATCTCGCGCGGCTGGTCGTCGCGGACGAAGGACCATTGCAGGATGGTGACAGGGCCGGTCAGCATGCCTTTCATCGGCTTGTCCGTCAGACTCTGCGCGTATTGCGACCAGCGCACGGTCATGGGCAGTGGACGGCTGATGTCGCCGAAAATCACCGGCGGCTTCACGCAGCGGGAGCCGTAGGACTGCACCCAGCCGTTTTTCGTGAAGGTGAAGCCTTCCAGCTGTTCGCCGAAATATTCCACCATGTCGTTGCGTTCCGCCTCGCCGTGCACCAGAACGTCGATGCCGATCTCCTCCTGATACCGCACGACGCCCTCGATTTCCTTTTTCATCGCGGCATCGTATCCGGTCTCGTTCAGCTCGCCTTTCTTGAAGGCGGCGCGGGCCGCGCGGATGTCCTGCGTTTGCGGGAAGGAGCCGATGGTCGTGGTGGGAAAGAGCGGCAGGCCGTATTTTGCCTGCTGCGCTTGGCGGCGCTGGGGATAGGCGCTCTTGCGTTTCAGCATGTCGCCTTTCACGTTCGCCAGGCGGTCCTTCACCGTCTTCGCGTGAATGCGCGAGGAGCTGGCGCGGTCTGCCGCCACCCGGTTGCTGGCGGCGAGCTCTTTTTCGATCGAGGCGCGGCCTTCGCGGGCACCCCTGGCCAGTATGGCCGCTTCCTCCAGTTTCTGCTTTGCGAAGGCAAGCCAGCCGCGAATGGCGGGGTCGAGCTTGTCTTCAGGCCCAAGATCGACCGGCGTGTGCAGGAGGGAGCAGCTGGGCGCGACGCAGACCCTGTCCGCGCCCAGAACGGCGACGGCTTTCTCCAGCTTGTCGAGCGAAGCGGAAAGATTGTTTTTCCAGATGTTGCGTCCGTCGATCAGGCCGAGCGACAGGAACTTTCCCGTCGTCTTCGCCTTGGCGATGCATTCGTCCAGCTGACCCGGCGCGCGGACGAGGTCGACATGCAGCGCCGTGACCGGCAAGGCGAACGCGGCATCCAGGTTGTCGCGCAGCCCTTCGAAATAGGTCGCCAGCATGATGTTGAGCCCCGGCGCGGCTTTGGCGAGGCGGTCATAGGCGGCCTTGTAC